>NZ_CAWQTY010000043.1:0-2351 GCF_963897815.1 Xenorhabdus sp. Sc-CR9 | reverse complement strand
GGGGATAGATGTTATTATTGGCATCACTCAGTCCGGATTGTGGTTTGGGATTTTTTGCAATTGATCAGATCGCAAAAATCGGACTGAGTTCCCTTCAAGTGATCTACTATTTTGAAAATTTATTTACCTGTGTCTGTGCATTATCAGGCGTAATACCGCCTGCGATTGCTGAGTTCAGCGGATAGATGCCTGTCAGGTAAATTAAAAAATAACAGGCTCCCCTTGCTACCGGGTTGTTAAATTTATCCATGTTGTGTCCTTTGATTACATTAAGTCCGAATGTGTTGGTATGGTTTTATTAAAAATTGAGTGAGGCAGACCAATAAACGACCCAGTGGTCTGGTTTGAGATGAGCGGGATAAACCAGGGGTTTTCCGATGGTGACCATCTGATTCATCCGGTTGTTATTGAGTGAAATACCCAGTGATGTGCCTGTGACATTACCTCCTTCGATTCTCCTTTTTTTGTTATTTTCCAGCCAGCCGGTATCCAGTGCACTGTTTAAAGACAGTTCACCTAATAAAGGGAGTTTGATTAATTTCCAGTTGAGTTCATGACGCCAATACCCGCCGTTATTTCCCATCAGATTCTGCTCCTTGAACCCCCGGACAGAGTATTGCCCGCCCAATGAAAGGCGTTCACCGGCATACAGGTTATCCGGTGTAAATTGTCCGTACAGGGAAGTCAGGTAATAAATATCCTCCGTAACCGGCATAAAATAACTGCTGCTCAGGCTGAACTTACGAAACTGACTTCTGGGTGCATTACGGTCGCTGGTGTTATCTTTAGTCGCTCCCCAGAAAGTCAGGCCGTGGCTGAATGTGGGATTGAATGTAAGATAGCCCCCTGCCAGTCCGGTGCTGTAGCTGGTGCCCAGACTGACAGCGCTTAACGTCGGGCTGCTGATAGCGAACTTTACCCCTGCTGCGATGTTGGAAGTCTGGCGGCGGGTTATCCCCATATTCAGGGCCAGTTTTTGTTTACCATCACGGTATAACGTCCGGTTGACTTTTAACTGATGGGTTTGCCCGTTGCCTTCATGGCGGTAACTGCCGGTGCCCACTGGTATTATTTGAAAAGAGCTGTTTCTGGCATACTGGTAATCGAATGACCAATAGCCATAAGGGATGGTGACCCCTGACGTCACACTCCAGCTCTGGTGGTTATTGCGGAAATCACTGTTATGACTGGCGGAGATTGACCACAGGTCAGCAAGGTGCAGCGGGTTATCCAGTCCTAAAGTGGCATTAATTTGTTCTCTTCCGGTATTTTTTTGCCCGCTGTTATCCATGCCCAGACTGGCATGAATGGGTAACTGAGCAACAACCCGCTTTAAAATAATGTCAGAATAACCGGGTTGTTTCGCCGGCTGAATATCAATGGTTATTTGCTGGGAAGGCAGGCGGTTTAACTGCTCCATGCCCTGTTCAATATCCCGTAGATTAAGGGTTTTTCCGGCCATATTCGGAAAAGCCATTTTCAGAGCAAGGGGAGCCTCACCGTCAAGCAAGATAGAACCCACTTTTCCTTCTGTAACCGTAATGGTCAGGATACCGGTTGATAAATCCTGTACTTTTAATCCCGCGAGAGAAGTGACATAACCTCTTTCTATGTAAGCATTGGATACCTTACGGACCAATTCATTAATTTTACCGGCAGTCAGGCAACGGGATATGTAAGGTTCGGATAATGCCTGTTGCACTGATATGGAGAGATTTTCTGTACCTTCAAACTGAATATGATGAACAGAATGGCAAAACGATCCCTCATCATCAGATGCCGGTGTTGTGAGCGGTGATAACGTAATGCTATTGCGGATCTCATCACGTTGTTGTTCAGCTTGTTGTAACAAGCCTTTTTGTTGCTGGGTAATGGCATCTTGATCAACCGGGCTGATAAACGATGCCGCCGCTGATGTTCCTGAAATAATTAACAGAGCAAAGATCAATAAACCTGAAAAATAAGCAGAAATTCTGCTTAAAGAATAAAGAGGCATAATTAAATTACATGCAGGGTAAGAATGGCGTTGCATTATATATAAATGTAAATTTAAAACAATATTCTTATAGTTTTGTGTTTTTCTGGGCTGTTTTTTTAATTTCAATGTGAAAAATAATCTTCATTTGGTCTATATTTAACCAATTGTATTGTTTATATTGAAATCCATTTTCATGTTTAATATTAATACTTATTCTTATATACATCTGACCCTGCCGACGAATAGAGAGGTGTTATACTGCGTGGGTGTCTGACCCCTAGCATAACGAACTAGGGGAACATGCCACCTGATCCCAATCTCCACTGATGATCGCTGCAGCTTGCTAGTGGAGCATGCTGGTTTGGTGCCTTGG
>NZ_CAWQTY010000042.1:0-2382 GCF_963897815.1 Xenorhabdus sp. Sc-CR9 | reverse complement strand
AACAAGGTTTAATATCAGCGGGATGCTCGACTCTGGAGTCGATAGGTAATCGCTATCAGGCAGGACGGGAAGATGAAATACAGGTATTGAATCTTAGCCATATGATGAGCCGAGATCAGAACGTCAACCATCGTCCAGTCAGCTTTGCTAAACCTATCGATAAATCTTCTCCATTGCTAGCGATGGCGATCGATGGTAACGAATTATTGGATGCGGTTTTTAAGTGTTACCGCACCAGCCAAGCCGGTCAACTGGAGTTTTTTTATGAAATTAAACTGACAGGAGCAACGATCGTTGATTTCTCTTGTCATTACCCCCACTCGATAAATGATAGTGACCAGATACCGAATGAAACGGTAATGCTCGATTACAAATCCATTTCATGCACGCATCGTGCTGCCGGGACAACAGGCTACGCAATTTCTCAGTTACAGGGGCGTGAAGAGGAAAAGCCATTACTTTCGGGATTTTCTAATTTTCCACTTGGCGATTTATCAAAGCATTTATCCGAGCCGCCAGTAGAAACAGAAAAATGGATTGGTTTCAGTATCTCTGATGATATCGATTATTGTGGAATTAAATGTCTCGTGACTCTCGATGACGGTTCTGTCCTCAATGGTGAGTTTAACAAACAAAACAAAGTTAAGTTCTCATCAATAACAGGAAATAAGTGTGTGAAACTGGAAATAGAAAATTTTGAAAAAGAAAGTTCTTCACAAAGTTTAACAGAAATCTTATTAAGCAAGGTCATGGGGTGAAATTATGGAATATGAACTTATTGAAGGAACATTTTCAGGGACACAAGAACATCCTATTGATGATCCAATTTTAGATAAAGCGGTTGCCGCCTTAGAAGGTGCGTCTATTAAATTTTCTCTTGATGTAATCAACGATGCCAATGTCAGACAAAGCTATACTTCAAATATTAAAAGAGTAGTTTCTGAAGTGAAGGATATGGTTAGTGCCAAAAAAATATCAGTAAAAGAAGCTGCTGAGTTTTGTTATGAAATGCGCAATAAAATTATGGCTGAACATAGAAAATTCACGTCAGTGCAGGGATTAGCTTTTGCCGAGAGACATAAAAAAACACCACCATCTTTTGAGCAGCTTATTGATAAATATTCGCAGAAAAAATTTGGAAAAGTATTTAGCGGTCTGACACCAGATCAAAGAAGTGCAATTTACTATGAGATTATAGAAGCATCCTCGAGAGATAACCCTAAATTCACAACAGCAAACAAACGATTAAAGATTATTGGGAAAGTAGGAGTTATCTTCACGGCAGTATTAGCAACACATGAAATAATCAACGCTGAAAATAAACCTAAGGAGGCTATCAAGCAAGGCATACAAATTGGAGGAGGGACTGCCGGTGGAGCACTTGCTGGTGCGTCTGTATCTTTGGTATGTGGCCCAGGTGCTCCCGTCTGTGCTGTCGTTTTGATGTTAGTGGGGAGCGCGGCTGGAGCTATTGTTGGTTCGGTGGTTGCTGATACTTTTGATGAAGAAATAGAGGAATTTACCCGTTGGGCAATAAACTAACTGATATAGATTTGTGTGAAGCGTTATCTTATATCTTTGTAGATAATGAAGTTGACTATGAGTATATCGCTTCTGTAGCAAAACACTTCCCGCTTGAACATGTAGAAATGGTTTTCTTCGAGTGGGTTGCACCAGTGTGTTATTCCAACGGACTAACCCCTGTGCCTACTACTTGGACTTTTTTTGATCGTGAACAACTATGGGAAGATATTCAGATTATTAGAAGAAAACAGATAACAGGAGGTACAATAGGAAAAATAAAAGAAAATATCAGGCGATGTTTTTTACGTAAGTATCTTGAAAAAGATTGGCGGCATTTGAAGAAAAAATTGACTGGTTGATTTTTATGTTTTATGGGTTGTATTATTTATAATTTGGCTAATTAAAATATATAGCTAATATTTACACGGTTGAGATAAAAATGAAGATAAGAAAATTGAAATTGGTCAATTTTAAAAAATTCAAAGATAATGAATTTTTATTCAATGATGATGTTAACATTTTGGTTGGTGATAATAATTCAGGTAAAAGCTCAATTTTAGAAGCAATTGAAATAGTTTTAAACTATTCTTATCGTGGTAAACCACTATATAATGCGATTTTGTCCGATATAATGAATGTAGAAAGTATTAATAGATATATTGATAGTGATAAAAATATAGAAGATTTACCAACAATAACGATAGAGGCTTTTATTGATGGATTACCAGATTATATACCAATCGCCATTGAAGATGCTTGATTTCTTATCCAAACCCGATCATGCTTGCAGCCATGAAAATTCATCTGACACCAGAACAAAAACGCGCCCTCGAATTGATGCACGATACGACTCGTGAT
>NZ_CAWQTY010000041.1:0-2405 GCF_963897815.1 Xenorhabdus sp. Sc-CR9 | reverse complement strand
GGTTCTCATGGGGTTGGCGTGCGTCCGGTCATTCTGAGGCGTTCTATGACGTTCTGAGCGCGTCCGGTCGTGCGGGTGGGGTTCTTCATGGGGTTGGTGAGCGTCCGGTCGTGCAGGTATATCCCCGCTTGCGCGGGGGAACTGGTGCTAAAAATTTTAATGAGTCGCCAGCGCTTTAAAAAAATTAGGGTTATCTTGGATGATAGCCAACACCTTTGCTGCTAGACCTGTCGGGTTTCTACGCTTCTGCTCCCAGCTTTTGATCGTGTCAAGACTAGTTCCTAGTGCGGCTGCCATCTCTACTTGTGAAATATTAAGTTGAGCACGGATAGCTTTAACATCAGCAACTTCGTAGCGGGTTACACGCGCAGCGGCTTTATTGCCTTGTTTGATGTATACAGCTTCCTCTAAGGAAGCTTTCAACTCGTCAAAAAAAGTCATGTTAGACCTCATCTTTCAGTAATTTTGTCAGTTTTTTTAGCGCTATTTTCTCAGCATTCGTTAAGCTATCTTTGATATTTTTCGGATAAGCCATCACCAAATAGATAATCTCTTCAGTAGCGAGAAAATAGATCACTCTGGCACTACTGCTTTTCCCTTGTAAGCCTATCGCCATCCTGATTTTACGCAGCCCACCTGTACCACGAATAATATCCCCCTTATCAGGGGATTCTATCAACTCCCGTTGCAGCTCTTTAAGCTCATCATCCGTGGCAATCTGTTTGATCTGCCGGGTGAACATCTGTGTTTCAATAAACTCTATAGCATGACTCACTGGCAAACCTCCCACATGATAGGGTACATTGTACTCTTATCATTGTGAAATAACAAATCCCCGTTAGTGCAGTGATTAACTGACTGATTTGGTCTGTGAAATTCTCTTCTTAAGGTGATCTCGATTGGTATACAGTCTTATATTAATTTACCAATCGAGATCACCTATTTTGCGTTACTTCTCGTTACCGTAACAGTGGACAGTAACACTGATTTGGATAACGGCAAACGGCATAGAAACCAACCCCAAACACCCGCTATAATTCGCTGTAACCAGTATGAATACTGGTGTTGCTGGTGGATCACCATCTCAATCTCTTCTTATAAATACCCCGCAATCGCGATCCACTGTTTTAGTTACCTGAACCGTTACCGTAACACGGAGGTAACGCCTTAAGTTCCTTCTCAGTTTTCGTTGATGAAAACTTTTGGCGCTCAATTCATGTTTCGGGGGGAAACATCGTGCTGTGATTCCAGATAGATAGTGATGTGGAAATCAACGGCGTTCGTGGCGGTGCTACAAAACACATCTTGCCCTATCAATGACCTGTTTTTTTCTATAGGTGGTGAGTTAACTCATGAATTAAGAACCAAACAACACCCTGAAAAAACGGTGTTGGGATGATTTGAGCGGGAAAGCGAGTCCATTGCGAGTCCAAAATGGCAAAAGCGAGTCCATTGCGAGTCTAAAATAAAATTATAACATATTGATATATATATATATATATATATATGACTCGCATGACTCGCATGACTCGCATATATTTACCACACGTGAAGCGAGTATGTGTTTTTAAACGCCTTTCTCTGGCTTGCTGTTCTTTTAGACTTTTTTTATTAAATGTTTCGTATATATATGCAGAAAGTTGCGAGACACGCGAGTCTTGCGAGTCAGCATTGATTTTAATTATATAAATCAATGTATTAAGTGTTATTTTTGGACTCGCATTGAGTTATTTTTTGCGAGTCACAATAGAGTAATCAGCGAGTCACAGACAAAAAAAAGCCCCTAACAAGGGGCTTATGTTTAATTATTCGTCATTATCAGGTTTATACATCAAGACATAAAACAATGGTCTGGTTCCATTCACTCTGATAGATTTTCGTTTAAAAGACCTATTCTCTGCCATTTTTAACATTCCAGCTTCTGCCAAGGCCTTGGCGAACTGTTTTTCATTGAAGCCTTTGGCTATCTCGTTTTCGAATGCAGATGGGAAAGCATGGAATATCATCGGGTCGTCGTTATGTTTTCCCTGCGTTCGGTAGCCTGCAAGGTCTCTAATTGGTAGATCTCTGGGGTCATATGGGTGAGGCGCGAAACGGCTAAGTCCAAAGGCATTCAAGAACGCCTCTGCCGCTTCAATGATTTGTTCGCCCTCTTTGTTGGCGATGCCGAATTCTGCCACCCATGCGTTAAAACTGTGCTCGATAGCGTTGCGACAATCGGCCTCAGTCCATCCGGTGATGTGCGTAGCCATCATTAGTGCGGCCTCCAGAATAGCGAACCGTTCAGCGACGCGGTGAACCTGTTCCCCTGCGCCGTCCGGTAGCACGTCTAACCAGCGTTGCTGAGCGTCTTTTACGGCCTGTTTCGCCAATTCTTTGTTATCCGCCAGCCATTTAATCCATTC
>NZ_CAWQTY010000040.1:0-2479 GCF_963897815.1 Xenorhabdus sp. Sc-CR9 | reverse complement strand
GCAATCATTGTTGCCAATTTATGTGGCAGCTTATTCGTAATGTGAAAATTTTTTTGAAAAGGGCTTCGTTAACGGATTGGAAAGAAATGAGAAATATAAGAGTCTCACCATTATGACAAACTATTTAGGAGTAGTTGGAAGATAAGACAAAAATACAAACTTATTTGGGATCATATAATCCGGTAGATGGTTGCGTAATTTAGTTAGTATTTCAACACGCTCCAGTGGTATAGTTGCGATAATGAAAGCCACTAACATTTTGTTACCTGCGGAAACATCCTTTCCAATAACAGCTGAGACTTTTACTCCATCCAATGAATTAATAACTGCTTCTATTTCTGATGGTTCAATCCGGAATCCCCGAATTTTTAATTGATTATCTAGACGACCAAGATATATAAATGAGTCATTAGGCTTTAGCTTTATTAGATCACCAGATTTATAAGCATGTGAGCCAAGTGCACCTAGCTTGTTTTCAATTAAAAATCGAGCTTGAGTTTCATGATCTTTATTATGATAGCCAGGAGAGAGCAAATTACTGATAATCCAAAGTTCTCCGGCAACACCGGCTGGAACCATGCATCTGTGTGCATCTAATACAAGCATTGTAAACCCGGGTAATGGATACCCTATTGACGCACTATCTCCCCATAAAGATTTATCTTCCGGCATAACATAAGCAGAACAGACATGACTCTCTGAAGGACCATAGAGATTAATCAGCCTTCGGTTGGTATTAAACATATGTTTAATATCAGAGGTAAGAACAAGCTGTTCACCCGTTGAATAGACTTCATCAAGCATTGGTAGTAAAGCTTTACTCGTAAATATTAATTGTGCCATCTGTTGAAGTGCCACATATGGGAAATATGCTCGACGAATTTCGTTTAACTCAATGATATTTCGTAAATAATGCAAATCCTTACGTTCCTCTTCATCTGCAATATATAGCTTTCCTCCAGTACATAATGTTCCGAATATTTCTTGTACAGAAACATCGAAAGACAAAGACATATAATGTAATGTGCAGTCACCTTCACCACAAATGGTAATCCCTTTTTGCCATTCAAGAAGATTAGACAATGTCTTATTCAGTAAGCGCACCCCTTTAGGTTGCCCTGTTGAGCCGGAAGTGTATATGATATATAATTCATCCTCTGGTTTCCGTTTTACTGATTGCCAGCTAGCGTTGCATGTAAATACAATTTCATCTAACACTATTTTGTGGGTGGTCGCAGATAAAGTTGTAACAAATTCACTTATGGTAATAATACAATCTACTGCTGCATCCCGAAGCATATATTCAATACGTTCTTGAGGGTAATTTGGATCAATTGGAACATAAGACGCTCCCGTTTTCAAAACGGCCAGCAAAGCTGCAATAGAATCTTCATTTCGGTTTAGTAATAGACCTATTCGTGAACCAACGCTGATGGAGTAATTTATATACATGAATTCAGCTAGTTGGTTGGCTCGGTGATCTAACCATCCATAAGACCAATGACCGTAACGTGTTATTAGTGCAATATTGTTCGAATGAATTTTGACATATCTTTCTATCTCATCAACAACACATTGATTACTCATGCCAATATGCGAATTACTGGAACGATTCACTATGGATAACTGCTCATCTTGAGTAAGTATTTCAACTTCACCTAAAGATTTTTCGCTCCATTCCCCCATACATAAAACTGTTTGTCTATATAGTTCGAGCCAATATTGAATTGTACTGTCTGCAAATAGTTCGACATTAAACTCCATAATAAAATGGTAAGACGTTCCCATTTCGACAAACAAGGTTAAATCATATTTAGCAGATTGAATATACTGTTCAGTGATATTTATAGAGTAAGAGAAATCCCGAAATACATCATTAATACTAGCAAGGTTTACAAGTAATGTCTGAAAAATAGGATTATCTAGGCCAAAACTTTGTCCTGTATCTGCTACAATATCAGCAAATGGTAATTGCTTATTAAAATGCGCCTGTATAAATTGGTTACGAACTGACATTGCTAATTGATTTACTGTGCTATCTGAATCTATATGAGATCTGAATGGTAGTGTATTAACCAAATATCCTACAGTTCCCTCAAACTCACTGTTATCCCTCAACGAAAAAGGGATGCCAATTGTAATATCTTTTTGACCAGACAAACGATATAATAAAAACTGCCAGCACATAGTCATATACATGAAAGGAGTCATTGCAATATTTCCTGCTAGCTCAGATATTTTCAATGTATCTTCATGACTAAGTTTCAATTGACAATAAGCTGCTTTTGCTCCACTACACTCTTTTCTGGGATAATCAGTTGGAAGGTCTATCATAGGTGGAGACGGAATAAGTAAATAAGATTTCATAATTGTGATACACCCATTTTTCTCATCCCCGGTTTTTGCTGTTGTAAGGAAGCGGTTTCCATGAAGATTTTGACATGGTTAAGCAACTGCCACATAAATTGGCAGCAGTGGT
>NZ_CAWQTY010000039.1:0-2552 GCF_963897815.1 Xenorhabdus sp. Sc-CR9 | reverse complement strand
GGCAGTTTGCGCCTGTTCAATATTCGCCGGGTAAGCATCCGTGTGAAAAGCCCCTGGATCTGATGACGCACATTATCCAGTCCAGCAGTAAACAAGGGGATATGGTAGCCGATTTCTTTATGGGTTCAGGTGCAACGCTGAAAGCGGCCTTGAAGTTAAATCGCCGTGTGTTAGGGGTTGAGCTGGAAGAGGCACGGTTTAGGCAGACTGAGCGGGAAATCAACGGGCAGTTGTCAACTTCGAGTTTACAACCATTTCGAGCAACTCCTCGGATTGGTATAGAGAGCACCCATGAAAGATGAATTTGATTGGTTTATCCAACTCTCCGGTCATTCCGGTTAGTTCAATCAGGGCTGCGTATTCGTGGCTTTTTTTATTACACGATACGTAATTTAGGTTATTAGGGCAGCTTGGGGATTGATAGGTAAAACCTTCTTTTCAGTGGATGCAATGAATGGTACTGTATTTGTATACAGTATTCATGTGTATGACTTTAAGGATAGAAGATACTCATTGCAATGCTATCGCTAAATAAAATATCAATGTCGTATTTTGTTTGGGGCATCACAGGACGTTATTAGATTGATACAAGCGCTACTTGCACGTAAACTTATTTTAGTATATAAGCGTGGCGCTTGTTAATTGCTACTAACGGCATAGAGAGTGAGGAGATAGGATTATGTCACTTGCTAAATTGATAGATAAGGCATATGTTTCCCCTGATAAAATTATTAGGAAAACTGCCAAGTTACTGAAAACCGAAGACGACTCAACAGAGAACTGCTCACAAAGATTGCTGATCAGGAATGACGGCACGGTTATGATGAACAGGAATAACAGTGATGTTATAAAGGCATTTGAACGCAACATGAAAACGCTATTAAAGGATAAATAATTATCATGTGGCCTGTTTTCATTACTTTTGTTTTGATCTGTGGCTATAACTATATTAATAGCGATATAGAATCAAAAATTGAGTTACAAAAAGCGCAAGGCTGGAATGCATACTTTCAGGTAGCTTTAAAAGGTGGAGAGTTTTTGGTTGCTGGGTTTGTCGTGGCTGTATTCATCGACATTCTTTTATATTCATTGATGTACATACTGAATATACCTACATACTTGGGCGCAAAGTACACTCCATTTACATTTGCTACATATTTGAATGAATTAAGGTATGCCACGGCAAGTTTTTTTTCGTGGATTGTGGTTGTATCTACAGTTCTTATAAGCATAGGGCAAGCCTCAATTGTTAAAAACAGAACTGAAAATTATCAATACCGTATTGATGCCACTAGGAAGAATGCGAAGAAGGACTCCGTCAATGAATTGCTGCTGGAGTCTTTGGAGGGTAATCTTCTCGTTATGGTTACCCTCAAATCTCGCAAGGTGTATATTGGGATGGTTGATGCAGCGAAATTTTATAATTTTCATACTCATTCAGATGCAATGGTGTCAATCATACCATTTATAAGTGGCTATAGAGATAAAGACAGTCTATCTTTCGTAATAGAGAACAACTATGCAATTATTTATGATCAAAAAGGCATAACGTTGAATTCTGAGCCATTATCTGTATATCAGTTTCGGCACATATTACCGATAGACCAAATAGAATCATTTTCTCTATTCGATGCAGATACTTACATGTCATTTAGAGAAAAACAATAAACACAGCGTTTATAGCAAATAATTGACATTAAGGTCGCTCAATGCGGCCTTTTTCGTATCTGCAATCTAACCATTTGAAAATCATCCGATATCGGAATTCCGATAACGGCAACCTATTAACTCACTCATGAGGTGAACAATGGAAAAGCGTATTGAAGCACTGGAAAAACAGCTCGCAGAAAAAAGTAAATCTGCGAGCTATGCAATCGAGGATGGTATACCTACTCTACGTAAACATAACGGAGAGCTTATTTTTTGCTTAGGGAAAATTTAGTTATCTGACCGACGAGTGCTATTTGGTCTCGACACGATGCATTTTCATTAAATTCTATGGCCTTGTCTAATAATCTATAGAGTTGAACTAATTTTTCAGGGTCGTCTTCTGTGACCATTTTAGCTAGAAGAGAAAACAGAACTGGAACTGCATAGGTCATTTCTTCTGGGTTAAGCTCATTAACTTTGATTTTTTCAAATTCGTATTGCATTTCTTAATTTCCTTTGCTCAGAGGTAATCAGCCATCCCCCCGTTTGGTTAATATTTGGCTGATCTAACAACATACCTTAAGTATCGATGTATTACTTTTAACCGACTCACAGGGGCGAACCTTATTTCACCCCACGGACGCCCATTGTTCTGATGGGGTGGAATATGAAAATGAAAGAAAATCCTGATTTATGGGCCGACCTATTGGAAGGCCTAAAAAACTCATGGCCGCAGATATCCGGCTCTGTTTTAGCCATCCTGATTTGTTACGGCCGTCTGGTGTATGACGGTGTAGACCGTAAAAACAAATGGATAGAAGGTGTCCTGTGTGGGGCGCTGTCTTGGGGTATTTCGAGTGGGCTGGAACTGTTTGGTATCCCCAGCAGTGCAGCGCCCTTCG
>NZ_CAWQTY010000038.1:0-2624 GCF_963897815.1 Xenorhabdus sp. Sc-CR9 | reverse complement strand
GGCAATTGGTCAGACTGCTAAACATCCCCATGACACGCGCACGGACGTTCCACGAGCACGCAGACGGACAATCTCACGCTAAAGCCATAGAAGCGGCGTTTAACGCCCACCACGGCGCAGCAGGGCGTGAATGGATTAAATGGCTGGCGGATAACAAAGAATTGGCGAAACAGGCCGTAAAAGACGCTCAGCAACGCTGGTTAGACGTGTTACCGGACGGCGCAGGGGAACAGGTTCACCGCGTCGCTGAACGGTTCGCTATTCTGGAAGCTGCCCTGATTATGGGTATGCACATCACGGGCTGGACAGAGGCCGATTGCCGCAACGCTATCGAGCACAGTTTTAACGCATGGGTGGCCGAGTTTGGCATAGCCAACAAAGAAGGTGAGCAGATTATCGAGGCGGTGGAAGCTTTTCTAAACTCGTTTGGACGCAGCCGTTTCGCGCCACATCCATATGATGAACGAGATTTACCAATTCGTGACCTTGCAGGCTACAGAACACAGGGAAAACACAACGATGACCCGATGATATATCACACATTCCCCGCTGCATTCGAAAATGAGATAGCAAAAGGATTTAACGAAAAACAGTTCGCGAAGACGCTTGCTGAAGCAGGAATTCTACAGGTCAGTGAAAACCGTGGATTCAAACGACGCTCGATAAGAGTTGATGGAAGACAACCTTATTTTTACGTTTTAGTGCTAAAAAATAAAGATGATTAAGAGATAAAAAACTTAAAAGCTCCCTTTAGGGGGCTTTTTTTTGGCTTGAACTCGCGAAATAACTCAGTTGAACTAGCAAAAAAAACACCAATGCGAGTTCAAAAAATAACAACAAGATATTGATAAATATATAAAAAAAAGAATTGAACTCGCTGAACTCACTGAACCCGCAACTTTTTGTATATATATACGGGAAACATGAAAAGAGATCAGCAAGCCAGAGAAAGGGCGTTTAAACAATATATGCGCGTCACGTTAGTATA
This sequence comes from Xenorhabdus sp. Sc-CR9, assembly GCF_963897815.1. Taxonomy (NCBI): domain Bacteria; kingdom Pseudomonadati; phylum Pseudomonadota; class Gammaproteobacteria; order Enterobacterales; family Morganellaceae; genus Xenorhabdus; species Xenorhabdus sp. Sc-CR9. The sequence continues at coordinate 1,636 of NZ_CAWQTY010000038.1, read as the reverse complement.
AACATAGCGAGTTTAGCGAGTTTAGCGAGTTCAATATATATATATATATATGTATCAATTACTTATTGTATATAATTGAACTCGCTTTGAACTCGCTTTTTCTCTTTTGAACTCGCTTTTTATCTTAAAAGACTGCTCAAATCATGCCGACATTGTTTTGTAAGGGTGTTTTTTGTGTTTAATTTGCGGATTAACTCCCTTAAGTTGGAAATTAACGATCACCGGTGAGCGATGTTGGGGACAAGATGTGTTTTGTAGCACCGCCACGAACGCCGTTGATTTCCACATCACTATCTATCTGGAATCACAGCACGATGTTTCCCCCCGAAACATGAATTGAGAGCCAAAAGTTTTCGTCAACGAAAACGGAGAGGGAACTTAAGGCGTTACCTCCGCGTTACGGTAACGGTTCAGGTAACTAAAACAGTGGATCGCGATTGCGTGGTATTTATAAGAAGATATTAATATGGTGATCCACCAGCAACACCAGTATTCACACTGTTTACAGCGAGTTATAGAGGGTGTTTGGGGTTGGTTTCTATGCCGTTTGGCGTTATCCAAATCAGTGTTACTGTCCATTGTTACGGTAACGAGAAGTAACGCAAAATAGGTGATCTCGATTGGTAAATTAATATAAGACTGTATACCAATCGAGATCACCTTAAGAAGATAATTTCACAGACCTAATTCAGCGTGAGAGCCTAGACGGACAAGGGTTAGTCGGACATCGTCTGGCTTCTCGTAAATCAGTACCAAATCAGGTTTGACATGACAATCGCGGAAACCTGTCCAGTTACCTGATAGCGGATGGTCTCGGTGTCGTGGCTCAAGTGGCATGTCGACTAACAGCGCAGATAAAACAGATTGAAGGTCGGTATCAAGCGTTGCGCTATGTCTACCTTTTTTCTCACGTTTGTAGTCGCGCTTGAACTGGCTGGTGTATTCAGTCGTCCGCATTGAGATCACTAAACAGAGTTTTGAGGTCAGCCGCCTTAGTTACATTTCCTGCACGAGCCTCACGCATGGCCGCAATAGTCGTTTCGTTTGGTACTAATGGTTCGAATGGTAGCGCCTTTTCCCGTGCTACTCGCGTTAGCATCAGGCGGACGGCATCAGATACCGTAAGCCCCATCGCGTTGAGAACGGCAGCCGCTTCTTCTTTGATTGCCCCGTCGATTCGAGTTTGGACCAGATGATTAGCCATTTTTGTTACTCCTGATTTTGTAATTCATTTGCATTACAATGTAATTCAACTTCACTAAAGAATCAATCAACATCAAATAAACGCCCCATCTCCAGTACAGCCGGACGTGCTCAGAACGCTGTAGAACGCCTCAGAATGACCGGACGCTCACCAACCCCATGAGAACCCCACCCGCACGACCTGACGTGCTCAGAACGCCGTAGAACGCCTCAGAATGACCGGACGCACGCCACAGCCCCATGAGAACCTCATCAGCATGACCGGACAGCCCAAAGATAACCAAAATGCACCAGAAAGATCACCGTGTTCGTTCAGGATGACCAGCATAAAAATCCCCCGTTGAAAAAAATGACTAGGGGAGAAATCAATAGCTGATTTCTGGCCTGTCGAATTGATGGAAGAAGACCTGAATTTTACGTACTAATTCTAAAA
>NZ_CAWQTY010000037.1:0-2971 GCF_963897815.1 Xenorhabdus sp. Sc-CR9 | reverse complement strand
CAATATTTGGGCGGATATTATAATTACATTCGTCCCCATAGTTTTAATGGAGGCATTTCTCCCGTTGAATACGAAAAGCAATGGGAGAAGGCTAAAATGGTGTCCGGAAGTTCTTGACCGCTACACAGGGAGGATAATGCGCTTTTATTACAGAGAAATTTCATGGGTGCTTTCCTTGTATCGCTCAACCGAATTTAATCTGACAGGCCCTAAATCAAAGTGGGCAACTGTCAGATTAAGTCTGAATGACTACATTTAGTCTATTTGCTGTTTCTTGATTCAAGAATACGCATTAATTTATCAAAGTCTGGTATTACATCACCATTGTATATTATTGTTCCGTCAGGATAAGTCATTGATGTATCTGCATCCTGATTTTTTCTTCCCTGCCAATGAGATAAAAATTTTTTTTCATATAAGACATTAAGATGGATTTTTCTACCATCAACCATTTTATAGGTCATAACATCATATTTTCCCACCAAATAAAATGATTGACTGTGCCCCCCTAAGAACCTCTCTCGTAGTAAAGGAAATAGCGTAATTTCTTCATTTAAATCACCTGTTTTTTTTATATATCCACCATCAAATACTTGTGGTGCATTACCATCAATAACAAATGTCGTATCAAATCCAAAGTTTTTTTCAATAAAAGGAGCAATTTTTGACGTATCTCTCAGCTTCACTTCGAACTTAATATTACTCAGTTTCCAATCACATTTTCCCCCTCCCTCCTTAGGGATACTGACCTCAACTTGATTTGACTGACCGATGGATAGCGGGTAGGTGGCAAGATGAAAACCCGGAACAGAATACGACTTCATATTCGCGGTTCGGCGTTCTTTGCGACAAATTTTAGAACGATACATGGCTGAAATGGGTAAGGCATCCAACTCATCAGGAATCGTTGCCATAAAATGAACATTCTCTCCATTAATCGGTGGAGAGAATGATCCGCTTTGCGCGCATCCTTGTATAAAAAACACAGCAAGCAGGGAGGATAATGCGCTTTTATTATAGAGAAATTTCATGGGTGTCTTCCTTATACCGCTCAAGAGCGTGTTTCAATAATTCATCTTGGTTAACATCTTGTTTAAAAACATCGTGCAGTTTATTTTCGAGTGCCATAAAAGTGGTATTACGTTTAGCATTCAGTTGATAGGCATCTTTATGATGTATTATTTTATCAAATGCCCCTCTTGAAGCTATTCGCTTAGGCGTTTTCGTTGGTTCTAATAAACTGAGCAATTGATTGTTTATAATGGCTTGATATTTACTGCCCATAAAGTGGTCTGTTGCCATCGTCATAATCGTATCTAAATTAGGATTATTCCATTGTGGGAAAATTTCATCGATAACAGACTTATCTCCCTTTAATGAGTCCACATATTCCTGTTGTTCTTTCTCTAACCCTTTATTTAAGGGGTTAGCGATGCTCGGAACTAAATAAAACTTATAGGTGCCATTCATGCGCCAGCTTTTGCTACCGAGTGTATCCCCTGTATGACTACGCAGCTTTTCGTGACCAATTTGTCTCGCCTGAAAGAAGCTCACGGTATTCCCTTGGTGATAATACACCTCACCAATATCGGGGAGATATTTTTGTATTGGAATGGTTGGTAATGTGGCTAAGGTCCAGCCAAAGCCAAAAATGGTTCCGAGTGACCCATAAACTTCAAATAACCAGCTATCCATATTGGTATCAAATGGCACGCTCGTTACGGTATCGGCATCATTGACATGCCGGAAATGATTCAGTGATGTTAAGGTTTTTACACCACTTCCCGTGAAGACACGAGGCATTCCATAAGTATAAAGGAGAGGGTTATTACCTCTTAGCTCTGTAGCATGCAATAAAGCGAGTGCCCCCCCTAAACTATGCCCGCAGATATATAATTTTTTAATTTTAGAGTCTGATCTATCTTTTATATTTGTAGTTCTCTTTTTAAAATATTTCTCCATGCACTGATAAGCTTCTAAAAACCCCTTATGAACCTTGGCTTTTTCAGCGGGAAGAATATTCTCCGGGCATGGAATGGGGCGATAAGTCCCGTCCGTAAGCGCATTTCTCAAGCTTGCCGTCCCCCTCCATGCCGCAATAATTTGCGTTTCATTTTCAACAAAAAACATTTGAGTATCATGCTCAAACGTTTTAGGCGTTTTCACTTGTTGAACATCCAAGAATATTGCTGGTCGATAACGTTCTTTAAATGGCACATCGTTTACAATCGCGGGATAAACGGAAGCATCATTGATAACAGGAGTTTTTGATAAGTCAAAGCATTGTTGGTAGAAAAAAGAAGTGGTCGTATCCGGAGTATTAATAAATTCCCTCATATCAATATCAGGAGAATCCGGGTCAACCATCACTTCATCCTTATACACCAATAGTGACATGAGTCCTAGGTTATACGCATTCACGATATCGTAGTTTGGTGTATGTTTTAGGACTAAAGACCATGCCCTAAACGGACATACCTCAATCACATGACGTTGATTAAAATCCTCACCGTAAAACTCTAATCCTTTAAATTCATCTTCTTTCGGAAAATGGTAGTAAGGTAGCCCAAATTTAGCTTGTTCCCACTCTGCAATATCAGGGGCTCTGTCACACAATTCACCAATGACAGCATAACGATAAAAACAACCTTTGGATTCGGCATCTGGCTTGACTGTTGAATGAGACTCACCACGCAATGCTCGTAATAGTCGTGTCTCCATTTCATCTGCAATTCCTTGTCCGCTGAGAAATAAACGTAAAGGAGAAGCAAGCAATTTTTCTTCTCGGATCATTCCGTTTCCATCCGTCATTCCCTTACGCTCAACTTTACTATTTTTTAAAATATATACCAATCGCCATTGAAGATGCTTGATTTCTTATCCAAACCCGATCATGCTTGCAGCCATGAAAATTCATCTGACACCAGAACAAAAACGCGCCCTCGAATTGATGCACGATACGACTCGTGAT
>NZ_CAWQTY010000036.1:0-2998 GCF_963897815.1 Xenorhabdus sp. Sc-CR9 | reverse complement strand
GGGAAGTGGATGGTATGATAAGCATGACTCGATCCTTTTTTCTGTGATTTTGCGTTTTGGGAACAAAAATTTCGCAAATTTAGGATCGAGTTTCTTTGATACTCCTACCATTTTGACAAGCTATTTAGTCCAATGGCATCAAAAAATTCATGCTGGGGTTTTAGCTGATTAATCCCCACATTACCCCTTAAAACATCCCCCATATAACCATCCCAAGTGGGATTATATTTCTTATGTGCCATTCCTTAATTCTCCATAATATTCAAAATAAATTATTCCAAGTGTGACTATAATGCCAGTTAAGAATTAATTGGTTTGTGCCATGATTCCCGATACAGCATCAATTAAACAGGATATAACAATAATACTTATCTATTCCAGCATGGATAAAAGTACACCAGTAGAATGGTGATTAATCTCTATGCTTAAATAAAATCAGATAATTACCTCATTGAAATTTCAGATAATGCGAAAGATAAAAGCTCATCAAATTATTTTTTCCATAACCACAACGCTATATAACTGCATCAATTCCCACGGGATAGCGGGATAAATGCCATTTTTACTTTATATTTCATTCCGTTAACTTACCCCACATTATCCCGCTTATCCCGAAACGCAGTAACAATATTTTTAACTCTTTCCTATTCAATAAATTATAGCCTGCCAAAGAAAAAATGTTTTCGGGATAACCCCATTGTCACGCTAAGACTTTATCTATAGTGACATCACGTTACGGGATGTAATGGGATGAGACGGGATAATTAAAATAGATGTAACTTGCTGATATTTAATTAATTAAATATTCATTATCCCGCCATCCCGTTATCCCAATGTTTTTTCTTTTACGTGAGGGCTAATCTTCATCATTGAAAACCAGCACTACAAAGCGCCCCTGAGTCCCATTCACTGAAATAGTTTTACTGATAAAGCGGTCTTTCTCCGCTTTAATTAACATTCCGGCTTCTTCCAAAGCCTCAAAGCCTGATTTCTTCTGTAATCCCTGCAATATTTCCTCTTCAAACACACTGGGGATAATGTGATATTCCACCTGACCATCATCACGGCGGTTATGTACCAGATAGCCCGCGAGATGGTTAATTCTCATGGCATTAACGGTGTCTATGTTTCCATTCAGTTTTCCATAGGTATAAGGCTGAAAACGCGATAAGCCGTGTTTCTGGATAAAATCGCGGGCACGGGTGACAACCTGATATTTTTCGCGGTTTCCGATACCAAAATCCGCTAACCAGTCATCAAGACTTTGCCTTATCGCAGCGTGGCACTCTTCTTAACTCCAGCCGGTGATAGGGGTTGCCAGTTCACCGGCGGCATCCAGTAAAGCGAAGCGCAAGCCACACGCTTCACTTGTGCCGAGGCTTCTTCTGGCAGGCTATCCAGCCAGGCTTTTTCTTTACGGGTTGTTTCTATTGCCTGCTCCTGATTTTCAGACAGCCACAAAATCCATGCCCGACCCGCTGTACCGCAATAACGCTTCGATTCGCGCTTGATTGCCCTTGCGTGTGCATCTCCGTCCTCATAACCATTGAAAAACTCAGTATCAATAAAGGGCACACTTAACAGCCTGACTAACTGCCCTGACTTTGGGGTAATCCCGCCTTTTATCAGAAAGGTTTCTAAATCTTCCTCTCCCATCGAAAGCGCGGCTATCTTCCAGCGAATAACGGCACGGTTTCCGCCTTCCCGTTTCCCCTGAATTTTGCCGACACCGTTAAACAGACTGTAGGCACTGTTTGCGACTTCTTTCGGGTTCGAACTTTGCCCGATTTCATCAATCGGCAAGAAACCATCATTGCGGGCTGCCGCCTCGTTATTTAAACCGTGATGCGTGCCATGCCATGATAATTTCAGTTCTTCGGGATCACCGTATAAGCTACTGGCTGCCTCAACGGTGGTTGTTTTACCTGCTGAGGACTGAGCGAATAAGTGCACGCCAAAACAGTTACCACCTGTTAGCGAGTTCAGCGGCGCAGCTAACCCCACCAGCACCCCCAGCATCATTGAACGGTTGCCTTTCATCAATGAAGCAACGCGGGTCTTCCATTCATCAGCCGTTCCCCTGACCACATAACCCGCAACTGCCGATGTACCCCCACAGAACGCTACAGGCATATCAGGCTTTGCCAATGATTCATGGCTGATTGTTTCACGGTTCGGATAACGTCTATCGGGCGGCTTTCCGTAGAGTTTTTAGGCTGTGAGGAACATTGACTCATGATTTATTCCTCGCCATAGACAGCCGCACACAGTGCGTAATAGACGTCTTGGTTAAAATCACAGGCCAGCGCCAACAGATCGCGCAGTTCTTCGGAGCAATCCCTGCCGATTTTGTCAAGAATGACCTCAAATAACGATATAGCTAACCCTGTCCGATACATGGCCTGATCTAATGGTATTGCGTTCTGAGGTCTGTTCACCACATAGCCCAATAATGTCATTAACAAGGGCTGTGGTGTATGTTTCAAAATTGCCTGCTGTATTTCCTGATTGATATCACGCGCCAGCAAGATCAGGTTATTAAGTTCGATGGTGCATTCTTTCGGTGATTTTTCGAGAATAAACGTGAATACGGAGGCCGCTAACTTAACATTCGATTTAACCCCGAGAGAAAAATATTGATAACTTGCCTGATGTCCTACCAGACAACTAAAGGGGCATTATAGCCCCATTCTCCGCAAAAAAGATAAAAGCCTTCTTCGGTATCTTCTCCGTTGTTAATCCAGTTGAGTTTCAGGATCAAATCGAAATCAGCGTGTAAAATTTTGGATAAGTATGTCCAATAACCTTAGATAGTGTCGTCATAAGTAATTTTATGTGATAATAAGATTTGTATTCCATAAATAGAGCGATTTAACCATGAGCGCACCAGCATACCGCCGTCACGATATCTCCGATCATGTTTGGAATTTACTTGAGCCCTACTTACCCGGTCGAAAGGGAGCTTGGGGACGTGTTGCTGACGATAACCGGTTATTTA
>NZ_CAWQTY010000035.1:0-3000 GCF_963897815.1 Xenorhabdus sp. Sc-CR9 | reverse complement strand
AGGCATTTGGTTGAAAATGCCTTTCTCCATTTGAAGCGCTGGCGTGGTATAGCGACCCGTTATGCCAAAAATAGTGCATCGTTTCTTGCCGCAGTCCAAATCCGCTGCCTCGCTCTTTGGTTGAGAACCTCATGACGACACTATCTAGGAATAATTCATGATGTCAAAAACTGTGATCTTATCTGTATTGATTGTTTTCAGTATGAGTGTTGCCTATGCCAGCCAAGATAAAACAGGATGTAAGATAAAGAGAAAAACGCTGGAAAAATAACCCAAATATACTAAAAAAGATAAAAATGAGCGTCTGATAACAGGATTGCTCAGAACCTTGGAAAACATCAAGAGTGTATGTTCTCTAGAAAAACGTTTGAAAGAAAAAAACAATAAACCAAAAACTGCGAAAAATAACTTGGCTGACAAAAAAGTGCAGGCCAAATAAAAATAACTGGCCTGCCTCAACTCTGTATCAATATTGCTCATATTCATGAACAAAATGGGAGAAAATTATAGATTTTTTCCCCTAACTTGCTGTGCATTAGAAGGAGAAATCTTGTAGTAAACTTTATCACTCAAGAGTGGTTCATTTTCAATCTCAACTGAAAGAATGGAATTATCTTTAGAAATCGCATAGTGACTAAAATAACCCCCTTCTTTTTCATAAGGATAATGAAAATTAGGTTTGATAAACTTTTTTTCATAAGGATCATCCGAATGATGATACTCATCTGAATAAACTACCTTTTTATTCCTGACAAAAATTATTTTATAAAAAAGATTGGTTTCTTTATTAAAATCCGCACCGATAATATGTTCAATATCTTCACGCCCCATTCCTTTATCAATGATATACATTTTATCCCAGTCAAAAGGGGTAATCTTACTTATATCAATCAAACAGGCTGTGTTTTTCTGACAATGCTTATCGGCATAACCAATAATGCCTACTCGGCTGTTATTAAAAAATAAAAACAAAATGGCAATTCCCAATATTAAGGAAAATACGATAATATTATTTTTGTTGACAACATGGAAAAACATCATTCCCCCCTTCATAATCAAGTCTGACATGAGAAAACGGATTTGGAATATTAACCTTAAAAATCAACTAACTACCATTAAATTTGTCATGTCAATTTTATCATTCTCCCCAAATCATGATATTGATAAACACAATCAGAAAAAGACACCCTTGGCTTTCAACTACAACCTGATATTTTTGGAGTTTACAATATGTCATGAAGGTATATCTTAAATTGCGGATACAACTCCATATCACCTACAAGCAGCTGTTTTACAATTGCTATTTGATAACTTAAGTGCGATTTACAAGATAAAAATTGACATTTACTTCTATTTTTCAACACCAAAAATGTAGTGTACAAATATTCTGGATAGATAAAAAGTATAGTAATTGTACTAGCGATTTTTCTGATTTCAAATAGAAAAATATGGTTAACAAATAATAAATGAAGAAAATGATTACTAACGTTATTTACTAATAGTTTTAACAGGATTAAGTTTGTGGCACTTTCAGAACAAACACTTAGCTGTATAAATGACCAGTATTTTTAATGCGATGTAATCCTAGGTATGAATTATTTTTTTAGATAAAAATGCTTATTCATCATTCTTAGGCGAAAAGTTATAGTATTTTTTATAATAGCGTGCAGAACCACTTTCAACGTTAATTATAATTTTTGCATTGTCATTGGGAACAAAATAATAATCAAATTTTCACCTCTCTTTTTCTTCATTTTCTGGACAAGAAAAATTTTTAAATAAATATCTGTTATCCGCAAACAACCCAAAATGACAGGGCAAGAACATGAATGTTTATTTTTCCATATGAAAGGTTAAAGCGTAAGCGTCAACTAAACGACACCTTGCTTATCACCTTTTTCCATGGCAGCAGTTTTTCCAGATCCGGCATGGGCTGGCATAACTCATCCAGGCAAGTCATGACATAATCGAAGGGGATCAGTCCATTGGCTTTGGCCGTTTCAATGACGCTGTAGAGGATCGCACTCGCCTGTGCACCACGCGGGGTATGGCTGAACAGCCATGCCTTTCGCCCGATGACAAATGGTTTGATCGCCCTTTCTGCCCGATTATTGTCGATCGACAAGCGACCATCCTCCCGATAGCAGATCAGTTTTGGCCATTGATTACTCAGGTAAGTCACGGCCTCACCCAGCTTGCTTTTGGGGATCACCTGAGATTGTGTTTTAACCAGCCAGGCTGATAACTTATCCAGAATGGGGAGCGCTTTTTCCTGTCGGATCCGGTATTTTTCTGCCGGGCTTAACCCCTTGATCTGCTGCTCTACCCGGTACAGTGACTGGATCAGGCCCAGCGCGATATCGGCTTTGCCCGTCTTATTTTTACCCTGCACCTGTTTCGCTTCCATAAATTTACGGCGGGCATGGGCCATACAGCCGACCAGTTGGGCACCGGTCTGCTCATAGCCCTGATAACCATCCACCTGCAGATAGCCCTGAAAACCGGCGAGATAGTCGGCGGCACACGTCCCTGAGCGGCTGGCCTGATAGTCATACAACACGATATTCGGCGTGAGCGCCCGTGGCCCGGGGGCATCGGTGCCCACACAATAGACCCACATGTAATTTTTCGTTTTTTCGGACGTCACCACTTTCACCGGGGTTTCATCCGCATGGAGCACCGGTTGTTGTAACAGCGTTTCCCTGAACCTGGCCACTAACGGCGCAAACAGCTGGGCGGATTTTACTATCCAGTCACTCTGGGTCTGGCGGCTGAGGTCAATGCCATACTGTTTGAACAACATTTCCTGGCGGTACAGGGGTAACCCATACTGATATTTACTGGTAATAAGCTGGCTGAGCAGGCTGCTGGTCGCCATGCCTTTCCTGATGGGCATCGCTGGCAGGGGAGCTTGTCTGATAGGGGTCTGAACCCCGGACTTTTCACATTCACGGCAGGCGTATTTAGGGCGGATATGTTCAATCACCTTGACTTGGGCTG
>NZ_CAWQTY010000034.1:0-3133 GCF_963897815.1 Xenorhabdus sp. Sc-CR9 | reverse complement strand
ATAATCGCTCTGACCGGCATACCATGCGCATCCACGGCCAAATGTATCTTTGTATTGAGCCCCCTTTTGTGCGTCCCATATCTTGATTACCTCCTTTGGCCCCTGCTGCATGGGGATGGACTTTAATTAGGTGTGTCGAAGTGGGAACTGCTGAAAGTTATCCATTATTAATTAAGTTGAATATCAAATATGGTGTAACTATATGAGTGATAATGTATTTTTTGATGATGATCTTAACTGTGATGCTGAAGATGATAACAATAAACTCACAGTTACTAGCCGTGCCACAATACAACCTGTAGCTCTGATGAGACTAAATGTTTTCGTGCCTTCTAGCCGTCCTGCAAAAGGTGTACAAACAACGATTGATGCAACCGCAGAACTCAAGAATTTAGAATTTTCACGGCGGGAAGGATATAACAATGTGAAGATTACAGGCGAACGCTTGAATATGGCGCTTGATTTTAAAATTTGGGTCGGGATTATACAATCGTTCAGTAAATATGGATTGAAATCGAACACTATTCAGCTGCCATTCCATGAATTTGCGACTATGTGTCTCTTCGAATCAAAAAGGTTTGATAAAAAGCTACGTCAGAATATAGCAGATTCGTTGACGCGAATACGTGGTAAAACGATCACGTTTACGAAATCAGGTTCAGAAGGGATAAAAGATATTGTATCGACGGGATTATTAAAAACAGGACGATTTTCTTTTGAAAATGACCTTGTTGAATTGGAAGCTGATGAGAGATTGTGGGAGCTGTATCAGGTTGATTATAAAGTATTGTTACGTCATAAACCAATAAATGCATTGCCACGAAAAGAAGTTGCACAAGCTCTATATACCTATATTGAAAGTTTACCTTCTAATCCGGCACCAATTTCACGTGAGAGAATCAGAAAGAGATTAGCGTTACTTTCTCCTCCTAAAGAGCAAAATAGAATCATCAAACAAGCTCTGGAACAATTAGAGAAGATTGAATATTTAACTTATTCCACTGTTCTTCGTGAGAAAGAAACTTACTTTATTATCCATTCTCGAAATTCGAAGTTGAAGCCCTATCCTTAGAGATGGAGTAGGGTGTGTCGAAACGGGAAGTTGTGTGTTGTATTAGTCGTGATTATTTCAGGCAGATCATATACAAAAATTTCGCCAGTTATACTGGTTCGCTTATTGAGTCAGATAAAACAATCAGTTAAAGTATCTCCGCCATTGGCAAAATCCAATGGTCAAGGCGTCGCGGCCTTGAAATCAAGAACACTGGTAGGATGTTTCTGCCAGTGCGCCTGTTATTACCCTTTCAATGGTGGTTCAGGCAGGGAAGGCTTCGGCCTTGCTGGTTTCTTGATCCAGTCCGCGAACCCTGTCTGAATCGCCACCATCAACTAATGGAAGGGATAGCAGGATGATTAATCGTAAAAAAGACTGGCATCAAGCCGATATTATTGCTGCATTACGTAGGCGTGGTACAACCTTAGCCGCACTCTCCCGTGAAGCAGGGCTCAGCTCATCAACATTAGCAAACACACTGTCACGTCCGTGGCCTAAAGGCGAATGGATTATTGCCAATTACCTCAAACTACATCCCTCAGAGATTTGGCCTAATCGATATTTCGATCTGGATGGCCAACCACTAGAACGTACACCTCGCAGTACTATTCAAAATCAATCACTAAATTGTTACAACGTGCAGTAACTGTAGAGGTAAACTGTGAGTGATAACCCTATCTCACTGAAACAAGCGGCATATCGTTCAGGCTTAGCCATATCTCTGTTCAGATTCATTTCCGAAAAAACAAAAAATGAATGTACAACAGATTTAAATAACCTGATCGCATTAGCAAGTGGTATTAATCAAGAGGTTCATCACGCCCTTTTGAAATATTCACCGACACCATTAACGCTAAGATTATTGAGTTACATAAAACATCGGCGGCCTGTCCCATTAACTCAGGCGATGCATCTGACTAGATTAGGAATTTCTTTGTATGAGGTTATTCTCGATCAAGCCAGTAAGGATTGTTCAACCGAATCACACGATATGCTCTCATTAGCCTGTGATATTAACCAAGAAGTTTATCGCGCACTTCTGGCTGTGATTTATGATGAATAAGCCATCGTTTTGCGATGCAAGAACCGCATACAAGGTAGTAGCGGTTCTTGATTATTATGGTGATGATATCTTCTCCTTGAAGGATTAGGTTTTACTGCGAATCGGATAAGTATATTCGGATTACCAAGGAACTTTGTTGTTTCAGCATATCTCAGTCATTACATGAGCATATCTTAGATATAGTGTATGATGTGTCGAAACTGGAAGTGGTATGCTGTATGGGTATTCATCAAAATCTATATCAATAGCAGTAGTCCACTTGCCCGTAATGTTAATTTCCCGTTTCGACACACCTAAGATTGATTTGTCATCTTTTTCCCACTACGACACACTGTTAAGCATGACCGTATTATCTGTGCCGAATATTGTTGGTTCGAGTGTGTTGTAGTGGGATGGTAATCCCCCCATTTTTCATGGAGGTTAAAAGTAGAGTTCAGGCAACACGTAATAAGTGCTGCTTTGGAGTATAGCCTCCTAATGCCATATTGGGCCTTTCATGATTATAAAACCACTGCCATTTTGTCGCCGAATCTTGTAATTCACTCAAGGAGGCAAACAAATATTGTCTCAACCAGTCATAGCGTACCGTTCGATTATAGCGCTCAACATAAGCATTCTGTTGAGGTTTCCCGGGTTGGATAAAATTCAGCTGAATCTGATGTTGCTTTGCCCAGGCCTGAAACTCAGTACTGGTATACTCAGGGCCGTTATCACAACGAATTGAAACGAGTTTGCCTCGCCATTCCATCAACTGTTCTAACGTACGTATCACACGGCAGCTCGGTAATGAAAATCTATGGTCCCCACCTTTTTTGCAACACTGATTTTTGATTGATGTTGGCTTGCTTAAATCTATCCGGCGTCACTATGGGCAGGGATGCCCGCGCCTCGATGAGTTCCGCACCTGATAAGCCTAAAAATCCGCACGGCTTCAGAGAGCCATTTTTTATGTCAGGATTCTATCAGGTCGATAAGCCGTTCATGTCATCAATAATCAGTCTTCGCAAAACCAGATT
>NZ_CAWQTY010000033.1:0-85149 GCF_963897815.1 Xenorhabdus sp. Sc-CR9 | reverse complement strand
CTTTTGTCGATGTAGTTCCAGACAATGTGTAAGTAATCCTGTGTGAGTGGTGCGAGTGTGCATGCTGCGGAGTGGGACCCTTTGCAAGTTCTCGGGGGCCGGCGTTAGGGGTGTCGTGTGCGGAGTCAGGCAGCTTCGGTGTGGAATGTGAGGGGTAGGGAGGAATAGAAAAAAGCCCTCGCGGGGAGGGCTGGGGTTTATTCTTCAAAAAGAAAATTATATTCGCCTAACTCTACAAGCTCTTCATCATATATATAGCCAGCATCTTCAATTATTTTCTTTTTCTTATATCTTTCAAATTCTTGTCTTGCATGATCTAATGCTGTGTCTTTTAGGTAATCTCGATACCCAGGGAAAACATCGTAGTCATTTAAAGTTAGCAACCTGTCTAGTTGAGCGTGAAGTGAGTGCATTGTCATCGCCTTCCCTTGAAGGGCTGTAGATTCTGCGTAAAGCAGAAATTGCTCAGAAAGTAGATGTAAGCGATATAACTCATCAGGCCTGAGATAATTTTTACCAACTTCAATTTCTTTTTTAGTGGGAAAAGTTCCGATTATGGAGTAAAGACCCATATTATCTTCACGATGATTTGCCCTATCAAGAATTAACTTTGAGCTAGTCATTCCTGTCACAGCATGATGAAATTTGTCTTGCAGGAGAGCGTAAAAAGTTCTGACTTCTTGAGATGAGGGATTGTAGTCAGAAGCGCTAATCTTAAAGCATTCACGTACCTTAGCGTAAACCTGCTTTTCTCCAGATCTTATTTCGCGAACTTTTGCTGCTAATTTGTTGACTTTTTCCGGTGATTCACTGAGAGCTTTTTCGTTAAGGATATAACCTTGTTCAAGATAAGTTCTCAGTGTTTGAGTTGCCCATTGACGAAAATGTATTGCTCTTTTGGCACTCACCCTATAACCGACGGAAATAATGATATCTAAATTATAATGATATATCCTTCTATTAATAGTCCTATTTACCTCATTTCGAACTACTGCAAATTTTTCAGTAGTTGACGATTCATCTAATTCGCCATCTTTATAGATGTTTCCTATATGCTTTATGATAGTAGTTTCATCTACGTCATAAAGAGCAGCTATTTCTTTAGTTGTAGCCCATATTTCTTGCGTATCCCGATGTATCTTGAAATCAATTAGCTCATTTTCTTTTTGAAAGACTACCAGACTAAAGCGTTGATCGGCACTCATGCAGAATTCCCTATAGTTAATTGATTTCAATAGAACATAGCGACAAATATATTATCACTCTCAATAATCTGTTGATCAGAAATTGCTTAATCTGTGAGAGAGCAGCGTAATGAATTCACACAGGACGCAATAAAAAATATGGTTTCAAATCAATACGGTTTTAATTGGTTATATTAACGGAAATTATTAACCCGCAGAAAGTTGCGGGTTAGGTATTGAGATTATTTATTTTCTTTCTTGAAGAGGATTATAACGTGACTCTATTTTAACATTCACAGAAAACACACCAGAATTATCGTTATATTGGCTATCTAAAAATAAAAAAGTTAATTCACCATTTGTAGGGACTGTTCTGTGGAGTACACCATTGCCAATTTCATAGGTGCTGTCACCAATTTTTGCAATTAAACCCCCTCCTGGGGGATGAGGCGGAACTCCTTGAGGGGCAGACCAAGGATTTGTATTGTCATGGGTATACCTAATCCAGCCAGAGGCAGTAACAGAGATCACGTCTCCTTTTTCAAGGATAAGCCCAGTGGGTTGACCTTGTTGAAGTTTTCCAGAAACAGTTCCAGACCAATCGTACATAGTATTACCTCCAGTCATTATATTTTGAAAGTGACTTTTATCAGCCTATGAAGGCGGGTTACTTCTCCGCCAGTAAACATCAATAAAATGGGTTCATCAATACTGGAGAGAACTTCTGATTAGGATGGCACAGAACGACTGATAGGGCATCCATAAAATCCATTCACATTGCTGATAAGACTTGGCAAAGACACTGCCTCTTCGCCTTCTAACCCCTTGATTTTATTAATCTCTGGCACTGTGACAGAATTACGCAAAATCAGCCCCTTACCTAAAGGTGGGATTTCTCACCTTTTAACTCTCCAGCCTTTTGCATGGTGTAAGGACTCCTTAATCTCAAGGGGTCATATTACCGAGGTCCTCACTTTGGCCTGTCACTCTTTAACTAAGGGGTATGAGAAATATTTCTTACACTCAGCGATATTTTTCGCTCAGCTCTAATCGGCGGAATTTTTCGTTGATTCATTCACCTGTTTAGCCAGGTTCGCCAATCTGACGGTCAGCGGTGGAATCAATAGGTTAATCAACTATAGGGGAAATCACCACAGTAGGAGAGCTTGAGTTTAAGCCGTCCAGTACATACGGATTATCCCATATGTTAAAGGGACCGCCCTATAGTGTTCCCATCCCACCTTGAAACCTACCTCAATTCCTTTGGCAAAATTACATCTGATCGTCAAATATCATCAAAAAATTTGAATATTTAAAACTACTGTTTATATGAACAGAAAGATGATGGTTTGGATATGAATTTTAGCCGTGGATTTTTTAGGCTTTGTTATGATGACCGCTCTTCAATATAGGTCTTGGGGAAAGTGATCCGAGGAGAAGGTCAGACCCAAAATAAGCAAAATTGACACGTATTTTCGTTACACTTTTTTACAATTTGAAACATATTAGTTATAAATAAAAACACCTCAGAGGAGGGGATCTGAGGTGTTTCAAATTTGACTTCACGTGCATTTTACGTGCACTTTTAAGTCCATTTACTGTCATGACAGTGACCAATCAACTTTGCTAACTTACTGTTTTTCAAGTTGTTGTCCTGATACTGTCCGCTGGCGGAATTTGATCTAGTTATTTAACTTTATAATAAATAACATATTTAATTTTTATCTATGGGATTGTTACTACCAAACTTACTACCAAAAACATTTGTGATTGCTTTTTGACCGGGGAGGGGATTAGCTATGTATATTCATATTTATAAACAGTATTTTTAGGTGTCCCGCTGTCCCGCTGTCCCAGTGTCCCTTATGTATTTATATAAATATAAAAATATTATATTTATTATATAGTTATATCTATTTTAAAAAGTAATTATTCAGTAAAAATTAGGGACAAGGGCGGGACAGTACCTAATATACGCGTCCCAACACTTTGATAATCCCCTCCTCGGAAATGCACAACACCTTTTGCCAGCGGTAAATAGCCGTGGGGTTGGAGCTAAACTGAGCAGTAAAGCTAAGAGGGGATCTCCGCTTAGGCCAAAGCAGAGACTCTTGTTTAGGTCTGGAAGCGAAAAATTTCTATAAGCTCGTCTCTCTTCTTCATCTGTTATGGATTTTTCGCCGGACTTAGCATCTTGGTTTTAGAGTCCAGTGGTTTGATGTAGTTTAGGGATGGTTAATCTTTTTCTGTAGTTTTGCGTAGTATATGTGAAAAAATTTGAACTATGGTGGCTCGCGTTTTTGCTTGTTCATAAATAAATATAAAGGCGACTTTATGGGGTCAGTTCATTAAGGACTTTCAAATCTACCGAATCGGTATAATTAAACATAATCAGTAAGTTACATTATGACGCAAATTTGCGTCATCCCTTGCCCGTCAATCTCCCGAACATATAACCACTTGATTTATACCGTAAAGCAAATCTGCTCTACGGTATAATCGGGTGTGTTCTTCCCCGTAACACCTTGATAAAGCTTAATTCTAGCAAATCGCGAGAATTAAAAACCTTTTAAAATCATCAACATCAAGTTTTGGATCATCAATTACTTCCCCCTCAAATTGAGGAAAAGCCAGATGGTCAAAATCTTGACCATGTACCCAACCATTTGATTTTTAGGGTGACTCAGATTTGAGTTACGGCTTTTACCCCATTTCCTCTTATCCACCAGCGATGATATTATGTACTTGTTAACTGGTACATTTGAGGCGGATAAAAAACCATGTACAGAGACATGCAAAAAATACTGTCACATTGGGGTGGGTGGGTAGCGCAAGGCAGAGTTAACATTGGCTGGAAGTCTGTTTCTGCGGGGTTTAGAGACGCGGTGACTTATACCGGCAGCAATAAGCTATCGTGCAGTGACGAAGACGGCATAATCATTGATAGCTGCGTTGCCAAACTGCGTAACGTCGGTATGTCTCAGGAATGTGATTTTATCGAGCAGCACTACGTTGGTGGAATGTCGAAACGTGCGATAGGCCGTAAGTTCAAGCTCAGTGAGAGCGAGGTCAGAAAGCGAATGCTGGTGGCCGAAAGTTTTATCTTGGGGTGTCTTGAGATCCTGGAGGAACCCTTAGAAATTGACCTTATTTACGGCTTCCACGGTAACTATGCTAAAAAGCGCAGTTCAGCATTAAGCGCCCAGTTATAAAAGCCTCCCCTTTGCCCGACAACCTGCGCGAACGGCTACCGCCATATTTGGCGGTAGGGTTAATTAGACAAATTTGTCCAGTAGGGCTAAGGCAAGAATTCCTGCTTAATATCAAAACTGGCTAAGGCGAAATTCCGCCTTAGGTTAACTACCGTAATGCCGGTAGTTCGCCAAATGCCACCAGCCCCACAGGGTATAGGTGGGGGTATGACGGGCAGGGCAAAGCCTTAGCCCACAGGGTCAAAGTAACTCATTGATAAGTATCAAATACCCCGAAACGCAGAGTTTAGATGAGTGCGGATTTTCAACTTACACCATTGGAGTAAGTTAACAATAATCAGTTTGTTAAGTGTCGTTCCTCGGACTAAATGCCAACTTGCGCCAATGGCGTTTACCGAGAATATCAAGGGATTAGGTTTAATTCCGTGTGCCGTACGGAATCAAGCACACTACAAATATGCAGTCTGGTTATGAGATGATCAGTTTTTTGGATCATGAAGTAAATCAGTACGTTAACCGTAACTCAAATGTGAGTTACGAAGAAGAACAACAGGTTAAGGGGCTTGGCTCTCGTCCGGCTTCCCCCAATGGGGGTTTCCGAGAATATCAATGGGTTAGGCTTTGATGTCAAAAGCTATACGGCCTCAAGGTGTGAATTCACACCCTGCTTAAATACCGAGCACCACAAGGATATTGACGTGATTCCGGCGTTTCGCCGGAATTCAGCAAGTTATCCCATTCGCAGCGCTGAACCAAGCTGTAAATATGCAGCTTGTGTTATTAGCAGTACAGCTTGTAATCCCGTTGCCGTTCTCCCTCTTTGCCCGGCTTCCTCAATTGGAGGTTTCCGAAATTATCAAAAGGTTAGCTCACCTTAGCTTGTTGATAATGTTTAATTATAACGATTCGTTAGAATCAGAATTTGGACAAAAGTCACCAGCTATAGCACAATGGTAATCGATGAGGCTATCTCGACGGAGAGAAAAGCGGTAAGCCTTGCCGCCTGCCTCGTCACCTCCATTGTTAAGGCACTACGTTATAAGGCGGACGTGATGAAACCTTTTGTATACCCGTTTGAAAACCCCACTATTACCGCTGGGCTAGCATTAATCAACGCAACTGAACCCCCATTTACCGTAGAGGCTAAAGACTTAACCGCTTGGTTTAAAGAGGGGAAAATAGCCCGGTATCTATTGCTTGATGATATTCGCGCACTGTGGGGTAACGAGGGCTTGAGTGCAGAATTTGACTCAATATTCGGTGAGGCTAAAGGATGCACGTTAATCGCCTCTACGGTAGTAGATAAAGAGTGGGGCAAGATAGGACAAGGAGAACTGGCAACATACAGCGTTTATGCTCTTGATACCGCACAAGCCCTATATGCTGAGGAGGGGGGTTTAATACCCTCGATTGATCATGGAAATATCGGGCAGGGGGTACAAGATGCTGAAAGCGAAAAAGCACTATTTGATTATCCTATGCCTGAACCCGTTCTACCTCGCTACGAAGCCGAAAAAATCTACAACATGATCCACGCCAAGCCAATACCTGAAAAAGAGTATAAATTACGCTCAACCAAAATTCAGAGCAGATCTATTGTCGAATTTCTAATCTCACACGGTTTTACAGATAAAGACTTTCAGGGAAGCATTACTACATTGCAGCAAAAAATAACCAATAAAGGCGTTAACGCTACCCTCGCCAGTGTTACAGAGAAAACGGTCATTGACTGGTTAACGAAAGGTGGAGTACGAAAGTAAGATAACGGAGTTTTCCAAAACTCCGCCGAATCTCCTTCGTAAAATTTTAACCTTCCTCCCGTACTGTCTAACAACAACCGAGGAAGGCTATTATTTATGCAACACTCATTTATCAAATTACCCGAAGTATGTCGCCGTACTGGTCTGGGTAAATCGACCATCTACAAATACATTTCTGAAGGGAATTTCCCTAAGCAAATAAAGACGGGTTCCCGTGCCTCCGCGTTCATCGAAAGCGAAGTTGATTCGTGGATTAACCAACGCATCATTGCTTCACGATTGGGGGCGCGCAATGCCTAATTTTCATCACTATTCTGCCCGACAATTTAACACACCGGATAAAATGTGCTTGCCTTTGCTGGTGGACTTTGGCTATATTGACCCTGCACCAGCAAAATCTGGTGTCAGGATTAGCACCCTGAATAATGAGTACAAGGCGACATATGACGCGCCGAGCGTCTTTTTTTATGTCACAGCATCGCAGCACCTACCATTTAAGGCGGTATTCGCCTATACGTATTCAATGGTGATGCTGGCAGGGCAGCCTTCGGGCTGGCTGGTTTCCTTGTACGCCAGTAGTGCTAACCCCGTCAGTGTCACCGCCCCCATAGAGATTAGCACCTCTCGCGGTGACTCCTTAACTAAGTACAAGGAGATCGCAACTATGGCGACTATCCCTACCCCCACTCACTTCAAATTCGAGTTTCTGAGCGTTAAACGTGCAGACTTATCTGCGACACCCAGCCGTATAGAGGCTATTGCTCCTGATGAGCACGGCGCTCGTTCTGCCCTTTCCCGTGATTTCGTTTTGCTTTTTGCTTGTCGCCTGCCAGTACAGGAGGTGCACCATGTCTGATCGTTCACTGACTAATATCTATACCCATCCAGCCGATGTATTAGAGCCTGTAGCCGCCTTTCTTAAGGCCGTGGAGTACCTGCGTTTAGATCCCGAAGCAAGGGATATAGAGGCCGATTTACTGGCGTATGCTCAGCAACTCTTACAACTGCATGCCAATGAAGCCAAAAACGATTACGGGAACGCAGAGCCACACGTTACCCATGTGAGGGAGGTGCAATATGCTTGATTACAGAACGGTTATTGAAAACGGCATTGTGACGCTGTTCCACCAGCAAGAAAACGAGCAAGAACAGATCGTTATTTCCCTGCCCGCTACTGCCATTTTAGATCGCGTTGATAGCGGTGAATGGGACAAGCAAAACGCCTTAGCGTTACAGCTACTCATGGCATGGCTAAAAACGCTTCCCGATGGGCAACCGATAGACGATATCCGTTTCTTCCGTTGGATAGTGGCGCATGTATGGGTTACTAAGCAAAAGGAAAAACATCACGGCAGAGCCGTTTTTAAGCTGGAAAATTCACCTGTTGTTCTCCCCCTTTTCCCGTCCATTGAGCGCTCAGCACTGGCAAATAACATTGAAGGCGCACTGATTGAGCGATTTGGTCACGAGCAAGGGATGAAGAACGCCAGCTTTTTTATCGTCAAATGCTGGTGGGTTCACCGGGTCAAGGTCTGTCGCTTTCTGATTTTGGTCAAGAAGTGTTATTCGAGCTACACCGCAGCTTTATTGAAGAGGGTGCGGCGCTCATTAAGCCGGAGGTTTTGCACTGATGAACAGAACAACACGAAAGAAGAAAGGTATGACAGGTAAACAGTTAAAAGACTTTTCCAACTCGATAAAAGCTCAAGAGTTGCGTTTACCCCCAACCGCAAAGGCAGATTTTGATTGGTTCATTAAGAACTCTAATTGTCGCTACTACTTACGCGAACCGTTCGCGAGGGAGTATGAAGAGGGTGAAACGCCTGCTCCTTATCGTTGGTACTCATTGGTACACCTGATAATTGACCAAGATCCTGTGATATGTATATCCAGCGATGGCGGTAAGAGCGCGAGTTCGGCACATTTTATACAGGTGGAGCTTATTCCCGTGGCCTGTTCGCCCATTGATAGCGATTTTCTTACCCAGTTACTTTCCTATCAGACAACGGAAAAAGGACAAGCGATTTTAGAATTTCTATGGGCTGATGGACTGTTAAAAATGGGAATTGTGGGCGGCGACGGGGTCAGAAAATGATGGAAGTAACCCCCCCCACTTCCCCGGAATAATAGCAACGATGTAACGAATCATATATTCGCCCTCTGTATTGCGCTATTACAGCCTGCACATGCAGAGGGCTTCTTTGTTATTTCGTTAATGTCTATTTTTCTTGCGTTTATATCCGTTTATGACCGTTTAACGTAGGGAAAAATGCAATGAGTATTAGTGAATCGATGCTAACGAAAAAAGAAGTTAAAGCGGCGCTGCACTATAAATCTGATAGTGGCTTTCATGAGTTTTTAAAAAGAACTCCCAGTTTTCCTAAACCTGTGAAATTGGGGTTAAGGCGTGTTGGCTGGGCGGCAAGTGAAGTTAATGAATATATAGCGTCTCGTCTTAATACTCGTGAACAGGGGGATAAATAACATGGCTAAAAATAGATTGGCATGTTCTAAAAATGACCATATCGCCATTATGCATTTGTTGACGAGGCTTATGTTAATCGCGCTATGCGTCGTCGTGTTACCGCCGCAGAGCGTCGGGAAAATAAAAGGAGCCGGGAATAATGGCCGGTAAAATTTATTATTCCCGTGGACGGGATGTATTCGATATCACCCCTGAACAACGATGCGCAGAAAATGAAGATGAGTTTATTGATCAGTTAATGGCTGATACGGCGATTGCTAAAGGAAAACAGTATTTTTGTGCAGCAATGGAACAAGGGGAGCATCCAAGAGGCCAAGATCCAAAAGAAAAATACCCTGAGAAGTTTCAGGGTATAAAGAATTGGAGGCTTGCAGCATTAGCGGCTAAACGCCGCTTTGTATCATTTGATTGCGATAGTTTTGATAGCCGTGAAACATTTGAAGCTTTATTAAATCACTTACAACAGCGGTATAAAGGTGTGCTCTATACAACTTTCAATTATACCGCAGACGCTCCGCGTTGTCGTTTTATTATCCTACTTGATTCAGAGGTAGACCGCGCTGCTGGCAGTCATATTTGCCGGATGATTGCCAGTGAAATAGAAACGGCGATGCAACAAATCGCAGAAGCGGATTTGGTCAACGAATGGATGCCTGTCATTGGGTGGGATGATTCTGTATATCGTGCGGAACAGCAATGCTATTTGCCAATAGTTAATGCTATCTGCCGAAAAACAAAAAGCGGTGCGAAGGTTACTGATGCAATCATTCACCGTTTAACTGGCGGGTTGGCAGACGTAGCGCATTATCTTGAGATGCCCCCATTAGCACCGGAGACAACTCCACGGTCTGTAAGACAGCATTATGATAGCGATTCTGATTTAGACCGCTGGCATGAGGTTGATCCGCATACGTTAGATGATTTACGAGATGCGCTGTTTTTACCCGCGATGCTGGCGATATCAGAGGGGGGTAGACAAAACTGGCAGAGGGTGATTGCTGCTCTTGGTAGTTTGAAAAACACACCTTATGAAGATAATGCCTATCAGTTGGCGCTGGAATGGTCAGAAGCTGGTGGCGCGGCATTTGATGCTGTGCACTTTGAAGATACTTGGAATTCTTCTCGGGCTGATCTGACCCATTTTAAATGGATATTTTCTCACGCTTCCTCGCTGGGGTGGAATAATCCTCAGATACTTCGACCTTATTTAGCACTGGAAAAGGTCGGGTTCTATATGACCGAGGACGGACTAATGAAGAATGTTCAGGAGGGGAAAGGTAAGACTAAAACCATTGAAGCCCGGAAAGTATCCGCGCCGTTCTCGGTACTGGGGTTAACGCGCGATGTGTATAGCGATAACTGGGGCAAGCTGATTTCATTTAAAGACAAGGATAGGGAAACGAAGCAATTCATTGTACCCGATGAGCAATTACATAAGCCCGGTAGTGATATTCCTCCGAGGTTGGCGGGATTAGGGTTATATATCGGTACTGGTATGAGCCGTGACTTATTGGGATATCTGAATATTGCAACGGCAAAAGAGCGCATAACCTTAGCAACTTCCACTGGCTGGTTTAATGATCACTTGTTTGTGCTGCCGGAAAGCACAATAGGCAGTTCCACTAGCAAAGTAATGTACCAACTGTCAGGCCGTAAAAAGAGTGAAAGTAGCCAGCTAGCACAATTAGGTACTCTTGAGGATTGGCGGAAACATATCAGCGCAAAATGTGCAGGTAATACACGATTAGTATTTT
Source organism: Xenorhabdus sp. Sc-CR9 (assembly GCF_963897815.1). Taxonomy (NCBI): domain Bacteria; kingdom Pseudomonadati; phylum Pseudomonadota; class Gammaproteobacteria; order Enterobacterales; family Morganellaceae; genus Xenorhabdus; species Xenorhabdus sp. Sc-CR9. Next base: position 74,754 of record NZ_CAWQTY010000033.1, on the reverse strand, counting down.
CTCTTTGTGTTGCTTTTGCTGCACCTTTACTCAATGTGCTGGGGGTTGATGGTGGCGTTTTCAGCCTGAAAGGGGCTTCAACAAAAGGCAAAAGCACCGCTCAACATGTTGCTGCGTCTGTGTGGGGGAGTGGTGCTACAACAGGCGGATATTCACACAGTTGTAATACTACCTTAGTCGGGATCGAAGTACTGGCCACCGCGCATAATGACTTGCCTTTAATCCTGGATGAATTGAAAAGTGCTAACCCTAAGCTGGTGGGGCAGGTTGCTTATATGCTGGCTTTGGGGCAAGGTAAGGCCCGGGGGACAAAAGATGTTACTTTGCGTGAAACGCTACAGTGGCGAACTTTGGTTCTGGCATCAAGCGAAGACCCTTTTGAAAACTATCTTAAGGCTTCTGGGGAAAGCGTCGCCGCAGGTCAGCAAGCCCGCTTTGTGGATATCCCCGCGATAGTGAGTGATGAAACCGGGGTTTTTGATAACCTCCACGGAGTGGGAACGGCTAAAGAATTTGCTGATTCTCTGAATACCTTAACTACGAAATACTATGGATGTGCAGGTATTGCATGGCTTGAAAAACTCACTGTTTCTCCCCGTTCGGAATTGGTTGATCGCCTGCGTGCCTTAGTCGCTGAATTTAAGGCAAAATTTAGGCCAGAAGATGCAGAATCACAATTAGACCGGGTATTAGAACGGTTTGCGCTTTGTGCTGCTGCGGGTGAGCTGGCTACTGAATGGGGAATTACAGGCTGGGGCACCGAGGAATCGCTACGCTGTATTGGTGAGTGCTTCAATGCCTATGTAAGTGAACGCGGTACTACTGGCGATTTGGAAGCGGTAAACGGTAGGGAGAAATTGCGTTCTTATCTCGGCACATATGGTGAATCGCGTTTTCGTTCTTCCTCTAATAGCGGCGGGAATATGCCAATATTTGATGGGTATATCACATCATTAACGGGGGAATCTATTGATTTAGCTGATTTCAGCAATGAAGCGATACAAAAGGACAATCGCCCTTTACCTAGTGTTTATTGGATTACACCAGAAGCATTGAAAGAACGTGCTTTGGAAGGCTGTAATCTTGATATAACAATTGCAGATTTACACAAAAAAGGCGTACTTGTTGGTGTAACAGAGGAGGTAGGCAAAAACGGCAAAACACGTACCGTTTATAACCCTAAGAAACGTGCCCCTCTTGGGTATAAGGATCAGCGCAGGTTTTACCGGATAGACGCAGATAAACTATTTGAGTAATGAAAGAGCCGGAGCAATCCGGCTTATTTGTTTTTACTTGTTCTTCTATTTGAAACCATTGGAGCAACCCACCCACGAATAGTGGAAAATTGTATTTCGGCTAAGTATTCCCCGTTATTGTTTAAGGGGTGTATTTTTCGGTATTCAGGCGTTCCTTTGGGGTGGGCTTTTAACTCGCCCAAATAAAGGCCATATACGGCCTCAGTGAGTTTTTGTATAGTGATGCGGCTCTCAGCTTTATCAATGACTTCTTGTGCCCAGTTTTGGCACTGTGTTTTAAGCGGCCCATAGTATATTTCGTACTTCGCTCTTGCCGCCTTGCGTCGGACTTCTTTATTAGGAAGGTCTTCAAAGTCATTCAATATAGAGCGGGTATGCTGTTCTTGTGCCAGCATAGCAAAGACGAGATTAGAGGCCGCTAGATGATACGAGATACTATCAAACTCCACGGTTAGCCCCCATCCCCATATAGCACATGCACTTACCAATAACTCATTCTTACTATTGTCTGCTGATGTTGCGATGATAGAGTAATTCCAAACATCACTGCCCGGCTTACACAGTTCTTTTACTGTTACGGCGGGCATATTAATTAAATCCCATACACTTAACCTGAACAATGCCGCTTCGCGTTCAGCATCGGTTAATTGGGCGACTTGTTCAACACACCAATAAGCCGGGGAATAGGGATATAAGCCGTTTTCTATCCCATGATTGATAGTGTAATGGTTGAGCGCTGCGTGCACATGCTCAAGGGTAAAGAGATCATCCGACATAATCACTTCCCACGATGCGTAATCCTTTAACGCTTCCCGCTACTGTCAAATCACCCATTGCTGCACCTTTTACATATAGCCCCCACCAGTCCATCATAACCCTGCGTTGTTCTAAGTAGGTGGCTCGGTTATACGCTGCTCGGACGGAATTCTTTTCTCCGTGAGCCAGTACCGCTTCTATCGCATCGGGCATAAAGCCCTGCTCATTTAGTGCTGTACTGATAATTGAGCGGATGCCATGAGCGGTAAGGATATCTTGATACCCCATGCGCTTTAGAGCCATATTTGCCGTCTGGCTGCTCATGTGGGTATTGGGGGTAGACCTATGAGGAAAGATAAATTCTCTATGCCCACTGATAGGCTTCATAACTGCAAGAATATCTAAAGCCGGTTGGCATAATGGCACTGTGTGAGAGCGATCCATTTTCATTGTTTCCGCTGGCACATTCCAGACTCTGTTATCAAAGTCTATTTCAGACCAACGGGCTTTTGCTGCTTCCCCTGGGCGCATAGCGGTTAATAATTGCCACTCAATCACTAAACGTGTCTGCCGTTCTACCTTTGCAATAGAGAGTGCTTGCATTAATCCGGGGAGTTCTTCAGGTCGAATGGTCGGGTTGTGCTTTTTCTTTGGCTTGGGAAATGCTTTGCTGACAGTGGTAAAAGGGTTGGCATCAATAACGCCTAAATTCATGGCATAGTCGATGATCTCTACCGTTCGTTGGGTTAGCCGTTTAATCGTTTCCAGATTGCCCCTTGCTTCGATAGGCTTAAGCACTTCCACCAGCATAGGCGCTTTCAGATTTGAGATCGGTGTTTCACCGAGTTTGGGGAAAATATCTTTTTCCAGTGAGCGCCAGATATCTTTAGCGTAGTCTTCGCTGACAGTGGTCTTTTTCACTTCGAACCAGCGTGAAGCAATATTCTTTAAGGTGTTGCTGTTCTCTTCCTGTATTGCCGCTGCTTGCTGTTTACGCCAATCGACAGGATCAATATCTTTAGCCAGCATTGCTTTTGCTTCGTCTTTGAGTCGGCGAGCGTCTGCCAGCTTAACCGAGGGGTATTCACCAAATGCAATCATCGTGCGCTTGTGGGTGAATGGTTTGTAGTATCGGAAATACCAAAGCTTAATGCCTGATGCTTTAACGAGGAGTTCTAAATTATCCCCGTCACGATAGATCGTATCTTTGGGCTTACCCGTTTTGCTATCAAGTTTGGCTTTGGCATTGGATACCGTTGTAGGGGAAAGCGGCGTTATCTTTTTAGGCATCGGGCACCTCTAACCGTAGTAGTAAGTGTTCTCTGTGGTAGTAGTAAGCGTTTATCGGTGTAGCTGGGCTGTTACTACTAACTTTTTACCTCTTTAACCTTGCGCTGTGTTCCGGGGACAAGTGTTTTTTTATTATTTCTGTATATAAATCAATGTATTGTTATTAATTTTATGTTTTGGGACGTATGCAAAAACATGGAGGGGACGGGGGTTCATAGGTATTTTGTTTTATAAATCATATAGTTAACCGTATCGGGACGGTGGGACATCATTTTTGGCGAAAAACTTAACTATATATATGAGTTTCTCTTGGACACTCGGACATTTACGTTTTGGTAGTAAGTATTTTTGTAGTGTAGCCGATTTACTACTAAACATACTACTAAAACTATCGAGTTATAACGATACTAAACGAATACTAACGGGCAATAAAAAAGCCCTAACTCTTTATGATTTAGGGCTTTTTCTTGGGTTTTCGGTGTATTCCGATGATTTCCGAATACTAAATTGGTGGAGCTGGCGGGAGTTGAACCCGCGTCCGAAATTCCTACATCCTCGGTACTACATGCTTAGTCTAGTCTTTACATTCGCTTGCCAGCTGCGGACAGACACGCCACTAACAAACTAGCCTGATTGGATTTAACGCTTCAACCCCAGGCAGGGCATCCACGCGATCTCTTTTGGGTTTGACCTCTCTTGATCCCCGTCCTAAGAGCTGAGGCTAGGGAGAGAGGGCTCTGCGCAGGTTATTAAGCTGCCAGTGCGTAGTTTTCGTCGTTTGCGACTATTATTTTGCGGCTTTTAACGAGGCCAACCGCCCCTCGGCATGCACCTTGGGTTTCGCGAATCCCGTCGAATCCAGAATCAGCCCCAAGTATGTTAAGCGTGAGTATATCAGAATATTGGGAGATAATGCCAGTGATTAACGCCCTGAATTCTTCATAATTCTCGCTTTGTCTAATTTCCATTCACGTTCTTTGATATCTGAACGTTTATCATGCGCTTTTTTACCTTTTGCAACGCCAATTTTGACTTTGCTCCAAGCATTTTTCCAATACATGGAAAGCGCAACGATGGTATAACCTTCGCGATTGACGCGACCGTACAGTGAATCAAGTTCACGTTTGTTAAGTAGTAGTTTGCGTAATCGTGTTGGGTCACAAACTACATGGGAAGAAGCAACATTCAATGGTGTGATTGTTGCACCAAAAAGATAAGCATCACCATCTTTGAGCAAAACATAACTCTCACTGATATTTGCCTTGCCAGCGCGCAGTGATTTGACTTCCCAACCTTGTAAGGATAAGCCAGCTTCGAATTCTTCTTCGATGAAATATTCGTGGCGGGCTCGCTTATTCATGGCAATTGTTGCCGAACCGGATTTGTGTGCTTTTTTCTTTGTCATAATGCGTTGTATTATACTGTATGCGTTGATGAAAGAAATCTCTTCTGTATGATATTTAGCGACAAGTGCGCATTTATTGTTCCAAATGTCATCAGGTTTTTATTTAACCACATTTAAGTGATACTATTCAGCGCTGTTACGTTTAACAGGAAATGATATGCCACAGATTAATCGCTCTGCGCTAGTGCCTTACAGCGTGGAACAAATGTATAAATTGGTCAATGATGTGACGTCTTATCCGGACTTTTTGCCGGGATGTGTGGGGAGCCAGGTAATAAGCAGCAGTAATAATGAAATAACTGCTTCTGTTGAGGTCTCCAAAGCTGGGATAAGTAAGACTTTCGTGACGCGTAATACATTATTCGATAATAAAAGCATCAACATGCAGCTTGTTGATGGGCCTTTCCGTAAGTTGATGGGGGGGTGGCATTTTACTCCGCTGAGTGAGGATGCCTGCAAGGTTGAATTACATCTTGATTTTGAATTTACTAATAAGTTGATTGAGTTGGCTTTTGGTAAAGTATTTAAGGAATTGGCAGGAAATATGGTCCAGGCGTTTACTCAACGTGCACGTGAGGTTTACCGTGTCTAAGATCAATATCGAAGTCGTTTATGCTCTGCCTGAACGGCAATATCTGTGTAATGTGAAATTACCTCAGGGAGTAACTGTCGAGCAGGCAATTGTTGCATCTGGTCTTTTGACATTACGTCATGATATCGATTTGACGAAGAATAAAATCGGCATTTATAGCCGCCCTGCCAAATTGACTGATATGTTAGAAGAGGGGGATCGTGTAGAAATTTATCGCCCTCTGATTGCTGATCCAAAAGAAATGCGACGTAAGCGAGCAGAACGCGCTAAAAATAATGCTCAATAATATGTAATTATTCGCCAGAGTTTTTACTGGCGAATATACCCGTCGTATTTCAAGTTGCGGCTTTGTTGGCTACGTTTACTCACCCCAGTCACATAGTAACTATACTCCCGGGGATTTGTTCCCTTGTCGTTGCGCTGCATCTTGAAATCCATTGGGTATAAATAAAACCCAAACATTACTGCTTCTCTGGCAGTGATTTTTCATTTTTGATGTCAGTCAGTATACCTGAGTTATCAAAGGAAAGTGTCAGTGTTTCCTGAGAGACTTTTTCATGCCCAGGTTGCTGGCGGAATACGTAATACCAAGTTTGGCTGCCGAACGGATCGGTCAGCATTGGTGTTCCCAAAGTGTAAGCAACTTGCTGTTGGGTCATTCCCTTCTGGATTTTTGATACCGCAGCCGGTGTCAGGTAATTCCCTTGATTAATATCAGGACGATAAACAATTCGCTCAAACATGGAGCAACCCGCAGTCAGCATAACAAGTGATACAGTAGCGGCGGTCAACAATTTACAGCGCATAGTAATTACATTCCTTTAGGAGTTAAGCCGTCGATAATAATAAACATTGAAGAGATTGAAAACCTCTACGCGTTTACCTATGACTTCAAGTATACAAAAAAGTTGTATTAATTTATGCCGCTAACAGTTCTTTTGCATTAGCTAGTGTGTTTTTTGTTACTTCGTTGCCTGCCAGAAGCCTTGCAAGTTCTTGAAGTCGTGCTTTTTTGTCCAACAGTTGCATTTGGGTCTCAGTTTTTTCCCCATCAGTTTGCTTACTGACATAAAAGTGTTGGTGACCACATCCGGCGACTTGAGGTAAATGAGTGACACACATGACTTGAGTTGATTCTCCCAATTCACGCAATAAACGTCCAACAATCGCTGCTGTCGGGCCACTGATGCCTACATCAACTTCATCGAAGATGAGTGCAGGTGTTTCCATTTTCTTAGCTGTAATCACCTGAATTGCTAAAGCAATACGGGAAAGTTCCCCACCTGATGCTACTTTTGCCAGTGATTGGTGAGGCTGACCGGGGTTGGTTGTTACATTGAATTCGACTTTACTGGCACCATCAATATTTAGATGTTCTGGCTCAAAAGTAATATCAATGGTAAAGCGACCATGTGGCATGGAAAGTTGGTGCATGCTGTTTGTTATCAGCTGGCTTAATTCCACCGCATATTTCTGACGAATATGGTGCAGCCTTTCTGCTACATTCAGGGCTTGTTGGTAGTGTTGGCTGACAAGTTCGCTAAGATGGGCGCAATCATCTTCTTGCTGGGATAATTGGTGTTGTTCTTCCAGCAATTGTTGATGCAGAGCTGGCAGTTCTTCTGGGGCCACGTGATGTTTGCGTGCAATGCCTACCTGTTGGGATATTTTTTGTTCCAGCTCGAATAACCGATTAGGGTCTAATTCCAGTTGATCACTGTAGTGACGCAATTCATCACTGACTTCATTAATCTGAATAGCTGCTTCTTCCAACATATTCAGTAAATTGCTGAGCTTATGATCCATGCTGGCAAGTTCTGTTAATTCACTTCGCGCATAGTTGAGAAGGCTGACGATGTTCTGCTCATCATTATCGTTTAGGATTTGGAGAACGTTTTGGCTGACGGACAAGAATTGCCCACAATTTGCCAGACGTTTATATTCGCTATCCTGTTCCTGGTAATCGCCTAATTGTGGTGACAATTCATTGAGTTCTTTCAGGTGATATTCCAATAATTGCTGGCGCGAACGACGTTCGAGGGCTTGTTGTTGAAATTGAGAAAGAGCCTGACAACTTTGTCGCCATTGTTGGTAAGCCAGCTTCATTTCATGTTGGAGTTCAAAATCGCCCGTGTAGATATCCAGTAAGCGCCTTTGGTGACGATTTTCCAGCAACAATTGATGAGCATGTTGCCCGTGGATTTGAATCAGATGTGAACCCAATTCACGAAGTTGAGAAAGAGGTACGGCTGTGCCATTGATAAAGCCGCGAGAGCGCCCATCAGCGGTAATTGTTCGGCGCAATAGGCACTCATTATCATCATCAAAATTGCCATCAAGCTGGTGAACTTCGAGCCATTTACGTGCTGAAGGGGCATCAGCCAATGAAAAACGCGCACAAAGATCAGTACGTGAAGCATCTGCTCGAACCATATTAGCTTCGCCACGATTGCCAAGGCATAAACCCAATGCATCAATCGCGATAGATTTACCGGCTCCGGTTTCGCCGGTTATTGCTGTCATTCCTGAGCGGAAATCAATTTCAAGTTCGCGAACAATAGCAAAATTATTGATGGTTAACTGAGTCAGCATCATGCTCCTCCTGCTTTTTACTGTGTATAAAGACATGTCGCTGTGTATAAAAACACGTCTGTGCTTTCATACAGTATAAACTGGTTTTTTATACAGTAAAGTAGGCGGGCTTGTTTTTAGAACATTTTTTTCGACCAGCCTAATTTTGTACTCAGTGTGTTGAAGTAATTATAATCTTTCGGATGAATCAAATGCAGATTATATTCACTACGCTTGATAATCACTTCTTCACCATCCTGTATTGGCAGGACGATTTGGCTATCGCAGCTTACTTCATAGTCACTGCTGTTTCGGGAAAACTTTAGGCAAATGCTGCTTTCGCTGCTAATAACGAGAGGACGGGCAGAGAGAGTGTGTGGAAACATCGGTACCAGCACGATGGCATTTAAGTTTGGTGTTAATATTGGCCCGCCGGCAGATAGAGAATAGGCTGTGGAACCCGTAGGGGTTGCTATGATTAGACCATCTGAACGCTGGGAAAAAGCAAAACGTTCATCAATATAAACCTCGAATTCGATCATATGGGCAACTTTACCTGGATGTAGCACTACTTCGTTCAAAGCGGTACTCCGTCGCGATTTTTGCCCTTTTTTCGTGACTTGGGCTTCGAGCAGAAAACGTTTTTCGTCCCGATATTCACCATCCAGAACTTCGGAGAGTTGCTGTAAGGCATTATCGGGATCTAAATCAGTCAGAAAGCCTAAATTACCGCGGTTGATACCAATGACTTTGATATCATAGCGGGATAATACTCTGGCGGCACCGAGCATATTGCCATCCCCACCTACAACAATAACGAGATCGGCAATTTTACCGATTTCAGTCAACCCTCCGGTTTGGGCATCTTTTAAATCAATGTCTTTCGCAACCTGTCTATCCACAATGACGCAATAACCTTTAGATACCAGCCAATAGTAAAGCATTTCATGGGTGGCCAGTGCCTCAGGGTGACGTGGACGACCGACAATACCGATGCATTTGAACTCATTATTCATTGCTGTTATTTCCTTTAGCATATGGTTTTGCCCTCACAATATGATGTGTTCCCTTGAATCCCGCGTTTTGATCCCCATAATAAGCGAGAATGGCGAAGATAATACAAAATACGCGGAGATATTCATGAGTAGTAAAGACCAAAAAGTACCTGACGAGCAAGTCTCAAAAAATACAGCAGATGTATTAGAGCAACAAATGGATGCAGAAAAGGCAGACGCGGCAGAGACTGAAAATGTTGTCGATCCGCGTGTTGCTGAGCTGGAAGAACAACTGAAACAGGCTCAAACTAACGAACGTGATGCTATATTGCGTGCCCGTGCTGAAATAGAAAACATTCGTCGTCGTACTGAGCAGGATGTAGAAAAGGCCCATAAATTTGCATTGGAAAAATTTTCCAATGAACTCTTGCCTGTTATCGATAATTTGGAACGGGCATTAGAGGCGGCAGATCGTACTAATGAATCCCTGCAACCGATGATTGAAGGTATTGAATTAACACTGAAATCCTTTATCGATGCAGTAGGTAAATTTGGCATTGAAGTTGTGGGTGACACTAGTGTGCCTTTCAATCCTGAGGTGCACCAAGCAGTGACTATGATGGAGTCTGAACAGCATGAACCTAATCATGTTATGTTGGTAATGCAGAAAGGTTATACCTTGAATGGTCGTTTATTACGTCCTGCAATGGTTGCTGTTTCTAAATAAAATACGGATCTCGTGATTGTAATGCCGCCGTTCAGAGGGCGGCATTTTTGTGGTCAGCGATTGGTTACTGAGGTAATTGAGGTGTCCAATCTATTGATGATAATCCTTGCTTTTCCAGCAGTGTATTAGCTTGAGAAAAATGCTTACAGCCTAAAAAACCTCGATGAGCTGATAGAGGTGACGGATGAGGTGCTTTCAACACATGATGGCGTTGGGTATCAATAAAACGGCCTTTTTTCTGGGCGTGAGAACCCCAAAGCAGGAAAATAACCCCGCTGCGATGTTCATTGATTGATGCGATGACCTTATCAGTAAAGGTTTCCCATCCCAAATTAGCGTGGGAATGAGCGTTGCCTCGTTCAACGGTTAGCACGGTATTGAGTAATAATACTCCCTGCTTTGCCCAACTAATCAAACAACCGTGATTGGGGCGGGTAAATCCAGTAATATCCGACTCCAATTCTTTATACATATTGACCAGAGAAGGTGGAGCAGGAATGCCCGGTTGTACAGAGAATGCCAGACCATGGGCTTGGTTCGGGCCGTGGTAAGGATCTTGCCCTAAAATCACTACTTTTACATCGGCTAATTCGGTATAGCGGAATGCGTTGAAAACATCCGGTTGTGGCGGATAAATGGTTTTGCCAGCGTTACGTTCATTAGCAACATAAGCCAATGTATCAACAAAATATGGCTGCTTCTTTTCATTGCCGATGACATCGTGCCATGTGAGAGGTGCGGACATAGCCAATCCCTTTCTAGATGGTTATCAGATGGACTTAAGCTTACCGATTCCAAGTGAATAGGGGAACCCTCTGATCTTAATCCAAGTTTAATTTATAGGATGAAAAATTGATTTTATAAATTTTTTTTAAAATTTATAAAAATAATTTTATTGTTCTTTTAAGAAAGACATTTAAAAACAACATATTACAATTTCATTAATAATACCCTTAAAAAATTAGTTGATTTTAATCAAAGAATCGTCCCATTCGTACTGGTATACAGGAAATCAAGAATGATGGTTGATGAAATAGCGGTTTGACTAAATAACCAAGATGATGTTGGAGGTATAAATGATTACTGGGATTCAAATTACCCAATCTGACAATGCTGCATTGATAAATTCTTTCTGGCTGTTGGATGATGAAAAAAACGAAGCACGTTGTATCTGCGCCAAGGCGGATTATGATGAAGGCCAGATTGTTGCCAAAGATGAATTGGGACAATTTGAATATCGCGAAGTTCCGTTGGAAGTCAAACCGACTGTGCGTGTAGAAGGGGGACAACATCTGAATGTTAATGTCCTGCGTCGTGAAACGCTGGAAGAGGCAGTGAAACATCCTGAAAAATACCCACAGCTTACTATTCGTGTATCGGGTTATGCAGTGCGTTTTAACTCATTGACTCCAGAACAGCAGCGTGATGTGATTGCCCGTACTTTTACGGAAAGCCTGTAATCTTTATTTAAGACAGAAACTTTAAAAGGGGAGAGTAAATACTCCCTTTTTTATTTGCATAAAATAAGGGACTTTAAATCCTTGCATGATTTATGGATATTAAATTTGTTAATTAAAAATTAAATTTGTATTAATAGTGTTAATAATTTTGCCGATAGATAATTTGGGTTTTTTAGTTATGCCTAACCTGAATAATCTGTAGGAGAATTTTATGACTTTATCAATAAATACCAATATTTTTAGTGAATTAGGGATGTATTCGTTACAAGGAAATTCTCTACAACCTCAAGCTAGTTCTCAAGTTTCATCACAGTCAGATAAAGTTGATAGCATTACCGCTTCAAACATTTCCCTTTCAGAAAGTACTAAGCAAGCCAATGCAGTTTACCAATCACTGATCAATAATCTTAATGCCAGTGAAATGGTCTCTCCCGGATTGAATGCCAATGATATTGCAGGAAAACAATCTAAGCGAATTGACTACGAGCTAACATTGGTTACCCGCGATGTTTATCGGGAGCAAAGTTTAGGAATTCCCAGCTATGAGCGGATGTCTGATGATGAGCTATCAAAGGCAGGTATTGATCCTGATACATTGAATGATTATTCAACAGGATTTCAAGCTGGAGTATATAAACATAACGGGTTATATATTGTTTCTTTCACTGGCTCGAATGAATTGCAGGATTTTATGGTAAGCATTCGTCAGAGCTTTGGTTACAATGCAAAACAATATAACCAAGCTGTGGAATTGGCGCATAAAGCGTTAAAGATATTTGGTGAAAATATCATTTTTACTGGTCATTCATTGGGGGGAGGCTTGGCGACTGTAGCTGCATTCACAACAGGAAAACCCGCCGTTACTTATAATTCCGTTGGTATCTCAGATGCTACATTAGAGCGTATGGGTGTATCACCTCAAGTCGCCCGTGAAATGGCTGATAGTGGTTTGATTCGTCACTATTCCGTCCAGCACGATTGGTTGGGGAACCTGCAAAAAAAATTGCCAATCCCTCAACCTATGGGAAACACAATAGATCTTGAATATGAGTATGAATGGAACAGCATTTGGGATATTTTGCCCCATCGATATGGATTGCACTCATTTAAAGCTCATTTTCTGGAAGCTGTTCTGGAGTTGATGACGGAGCAACAGCCTTGGCTGAATAATCGTGAAACAATGCTGGTGTCAACTGATGCGATGAATGAGGACATGTTTCCTTTGTGAAACTCCTCTTTGTAAGCATTAGTAATGGATATGGATGACCTTGCTGTTAGAGAGGAACTTACGGAAATCTATCAGCAAATTACATCGCAAAGGAGTGAACAGTACCAGACAGTACGGTGTCTGGAGTGAAGTGATTATTGAGTGAGAAATGATGAGTGAAGCGAAGTCATTTAATGGCTTCGCCTCTATTTTTCTGATTAAATCCTGATCATTAATCGTTTTTAGATTCAGTGATTTCCGGTTTAGGGTTACCAGAAGGGGTGCGGCGTTTACCGATGTTTTTGCTATCGCGATGACGTACTTTCACCCGTTTTGTCTTCGTATCTTCTGTTTTTCTCTTTTCTTTACGCTTTTCCAATACTTTCTTGGAAGGTTTATAGCTCTTTTTCTCACTTGGTGCTTTCGTTTGTGGACGGAGTTCATCAACAATCCGAATTTTTAGAGGCTCGTTGAGATAACGACTAATTTTACCCAGCAGAGGATGATCGTGGGATTCAACCAGAGCAATAGCTGTTCCTTTGCGGCCTGCGCGGGCAGTGCGACCAATCCGGTGCAGGTAAACATCGGCAGTACGAGGTAAATCGAAGTTGAAGACGTGGCTGACGTTTTCGATATCCAACCCACGGGAAGCAACGTCTGTCGCAACCAGAACTTTAACTTTACCTTCATTAAGGCGTTTCACGGCATCTGTACGCTTGGCCTGAGCCATTTCGCCTTCAAGGAAACCCGCCCGGATTCCGGCTTGGCTCAACCAATCAACAACTTCACGTACGCGCTCACGCTTACGTACGAAAACAATGGATTTTGTCACGTCAGGTTGCTGAAGAAGATTACACAACAAGGCTATTTTATGTTCTAACGTATCGGCACGATAATAAAACTGCTGAATTTTTTTACGTTCACGGCGAGAAGGTTCAGCATCGATCTCAACAGGATCGGTTAACAAACGCTCGGCAAAATCACGAATGGATTCGCCTTCCAGCGTTGCGGAAAATAACAGTGTCTGTTTGCGCCAACGAGTTTCACCTGCAATGGTTTCGACATCATTAGCGAATCCCATATCCAGCATGCGGTCAGCTTCATCAAGGATCAACGTTTCCACTGCACGGCAATCGAAATTTTCTTCTTTAATGTATTGCAGCAAACGCCCGGTCGTTGCGACAACAATATCCTGATTCTCACTGAATACTTCTGCGTGATTCATGTAGGCAACACCACCGGTAATAGTGGTGATATCCAGATGAGTGTGAGCCGCTAACTCTTTTGCTTGTTCTGCAACCTGCATAGCCAGCTCACGAGTAGGTGTTAAAATCAGGATTCGCGGAGGCCCCGATTTTTTACGAGGAAAGTCGAGCAGGTGTTGTAGCACTGGCAATAGGTAAGCAGCGGTTTTGCCTGTACCGGTCGGTGCTGAACCAAGTACATCGCGCCCATCCATAGCAGCAGGAATTGCTGCTGCCTGAATTGCTGTCGGGCGTTCGTAGCCTTTGTCATTCAATGCATCAAGCAGGGATTCATCAAGTTCGAATTCGGAAAAGTTTGTAGCAGTCATCATATACCTCTGTTTGGGCCGCCGATTATAAACAGGTTGGGAACATTCTTCATCCTATAAAAGCATCTAATGAGCAGGTTGCTTTTATCCACGGGCCATAAGATTTATGCTATGACAAATTTTATCTCAGCGATATGACTTATGGCATTGATACATAAACCCGCTTTTCGCCACGGTGGCTTTACATTTAAACAGTTTTTTGTTGGGCATGATAAATGTGCGATGAAAGTCGGGACGGATGGTGTGCTATTGGGAGCCTGGGCATCAGTATATAACAGGAAGAGATGTCTGGACATTGGATGTGGCAGTGGATTGGTTTCCTTGATGATTGCTCAACGTACAAAGGAGAATACGGTTATTGATGCAGTCGAACTGGATGCTCTTGCAGCAATGCAGGCGGCTGACAATGTGCAACAATCGCCATGGCCCTCCCGAATTAAGGTACACCAGCAGGATATTAATGACTTTACACAGCAGAATGTGCAACAAAATGAATTACGGAAAAGCAGTACCCAGTATGATTTAATTGTCAGTAATCCGCCGTATTTTGAGCCTGCCATCGCATGCCGGAATGAAGCACGCAATCAGGCCCGTTATACGGAATCATTGACCCATCAGGGATTATTGGCTTGTGTGCGAAAGTTGATCTCATCAACAGGGTTATTTTGTGTTGTGTTACCTTATGACATTGGTGAGTGTTTTGAAAAAATGGCGTCAGAATTGGGATGGTTTACCCATCATCGTGTCAATATTCGTGACAGACAGAATAAACCGTTGCACCGTCTGTTATTGGGATTATCCCTACAACAGCAGGAAACCGAATTATCTGAGTTAACGATTCGTGCCTTGGATGGTACATATTCAGATGAGTTTCGTCAGCTAATAACAGATTTTTATCTTTATTATTGATAATGTTAGTACTATTGGGTTAATAAAATTAATTTCCCTGCACAGTTAGCAATTAATAGAACAAGGCTTTCTTTTTTCTTGGATTAAAATCTCGTGTCCTATGAAATAGAGGCTATGATTTGTATTATATTCACTCGATAAATTTTTAATTTCTGCGTAGTGATATGTGGATGCCATAAATATAAATAATTTTTAATATCAAGTGGATATAGCATCTTTGATGCGAAATGACAGATGGGTGTAATATAAAATTATAGCCAAAATTGAACTTCACAGTAAATTGATAATCAAAGTCATGCTTGTTCGAGAAAGCAGGACATCATTTTGGTTTAAATTAGTATGAATGTAGAGTTTTATCTCAGGAGAGTGAACCTCGGATGAGCGAGCAGTTAACGGATCAAATGCTGGTCGAGCAGGTCCAGAAAGGCGACCAAAAGGCATTTAATTTGCTGGTAATAAGATATCAGCATAAAGTGGCGAGCTTGATTGCTCGTTATGTACCTCAAAGCGATGTTCCTGATGTTGCCCAAGAGGTTTTCATTAAGACTTATCGTGCGCTTTCTTCTTTCCGGGGTGATAGTGCTTTTTATACGTGGTTGTATCGTATCGCCGTTAATACTGCGAAAAATTATTTAGTTGCTCAGGGACGCCGACCGCCATCCAACGATTTGGATGCTAATGATGCGGAAATTTATGATTCATCAAGTTCATTAAAAGAAATTTCGAACCCTGAGAACTTAATGTTGTCTGAAGAATTGAAGGAAGTGGTTTTCCGAACAATTGAATCGCTTCCGGAAGATTTGAGGGTAGCAATTACACTCAGGGAGTTGGATGGGTTGAGCTATGAGGAGATAGCCGACATCATGGAATGTCCTGTAGGTACGGTGCGTTCAAGAATTTTCCGGGCAAGGGAAGCCATTGATAATAAAGTTCAACCGCTAATCCAGCAGTAGTGGGACAAAACAATTATTTAAGGGTACTTTGGCATGCAAAGAGAGAAACTTTCCGCATTAATGGATGGAGAAGCTCTTGATAGTGAAGTAGTTCATTTGGTCTCTGAAGATGCAACCATGCAGAAACAGTGGGAAAGATACCACCTTGTCCGTGATGTTCTGCGTGGTGATGTAGGAGAAGTACTACATTTGGACATCGCGAGTCAAGTGGCACAGGCAATTGAGAACGAGCCTGTTCATATTAAGCCAGAGGTTGTTTTAGAACCTCAGCCAAAACCTGAAATATGGGAAAAGATGCCGTTCTGGGGGAAAATTCGGCCATGGGCGAGTCAGATTACACAAGTCGGCATAGCTGCATGCGTATCTCTGGCCGTCATTATTGGTGTTCAACAATACAATGGCGGGAATAGTGTTGACGCAGATACTCAATCTGATGTCCCGGCTTTCAATACATTGCCTGTTATGGGTTCAGCCTCACCTGTTGGTTTAGCAGCCCAAGTCGATGACGAAGCCTTCGGGGGGGATTTGGGTATGCAAGTTCGCGAAAGTAATAAACGAATTGATGCGATGTTACAGCAGTATGAGCTTGAGCGACGTATTCACTCTGAAAAAAATCATAAAGCTACTCAGATCAATCAGCCTCTTGGAGTGCAGGCACAACGACAGTAATGAAACGTATTTGGTTTTTCATTTTCTTATTGGTGGGTAGTCTGTTAAACCCTTTCAAAGCTTCGGCACAGCAAAGCAGTGTCGAAGCTTTGTTGCAAGATATGAACAGTGCTGTACAAACGCTCAATTATGAGCTTGGTTTCATTAATTTAGCGCAGCAATTCCTCATTCCGCTACGTTACCGCCATGCCATTATTGATGGTCAACCGATTGCTCAAATTATACAAATGGATGGTTCACGCCGAGAAATTATTCAGCGCGGTGATCAGATCAGTTATTATGAGCCAGGCTTAGATTCATTCAGTTTACATGGCAACCATATTGTGGATTATTTTCCACCAATCATTTTTGCAGATTTTACTCAATTGCAGAAATTCTATCGCTTTATTTATGTAGGGAGCACCCATGTAGGTGATCATCCAACGAGCTTTGTACGTATCATATCGAAGGATGAATCCCGCTATAACTATAACCTTTTGATCGATGAGAAAACCCATCTCCCACTGCTGATTGAATTATTGGACAGAGATAATATTACAGTAATTGAGCAATCCCGAATTGTAACATTAATTGTTGGTGATTATGTTAAGGAAGAGCTACGAGCCATTACTGATTTAAAATTACCGCCTATGCTGCTAATTCCTCCTTCTGAAAAATTGAAGTTTAATTGGCAGGTTGGCACGATGCCTGAAGGTTTTCAAGAAATCTCCCGTAACAGTCGTAAGTTGTCAGAAACGGAGTGGTTAGAATCCATTATGTACAGCGATGGTCTATTTAATTTTTCTGTAAATGTCGTGAACTCAGGCAAAAAGGCTGTTGATGAACAACCATTTCGACAAGGCCGACGAACGGTTTATACTTTAGCCAGAAGTAAAAATAGTATCACTGTCATTGGTGAGCTGCCTTTCGCAACAGCCAAGCGAATTGCGGCAAGCGTGATGTTTACAGGAGAAAAATGATGGTTAAGGAATGGGCAACGGTTGTCCGCTGGCAAAAAGGCCGCGCGTTACTGCGCTATGGCTCATCTTCAGGTTGTGGTAGCTGTCAGGCTAAAGCTACGTGTGGTTCTTATTTGCTGGAGAAAATAGGATCCGAAAGCATCCATCAGTTGGAATTAGAAATTTCCCAGCCTCTTCAGCCGGGTCAAAAAGTTGAAGTGGGCATTCCTGAGAGCAGTTTGTTACGTTCAGCAATGTTGGTTTATTTAACACCATTATTGGGATTATTTTTAGGAAGTGCCCTCTTCCAATTTTGGACATCTGACCAATTATGGGTATGTTTAGGCGGAATTGGCGGTGGGCTTGCTGGTTTCTTAATAGCCCGCAAAATTGCTGGATACTGGGATGCCTTACAGGCTTATCAGCCAGTTGTGTTACAAATTGGTTTACCTCCTGATACGATTAAGGTTCTACAGTAAGAATAATCTGTTTTACCATACGTGCTTCAACGTTATTTTTCATACTGAAAACTATCGAGTCGTACCTAAAACCACAGGCATGACTAGGTTTTCATAGGTTTGGCATGTAGAATACGACTCCTCAGGCCAGTGGCCGAACTAATAAACTGTCGCTTTATGTCCATCAGTGTGTCCATAGGCGAATGATTCAGAAATATTAAGGCAAAAAAGATTTAATAATGAAGCAAATACGAAATTTCTCCATTATCGCCCACATTGACCACGGTAAGTCCACACTATCTGACCGAATTATTCAAATTTGTGGGGGACTGTCAGATCGCGAAATGGAGGCGCAAGTACTGGATTCAATGGATCTTGAGCGTGAACGTGGTATCACTATCAAGGCACAAAGTGTGACTCTTGATTACAAGTCGTATGACGGGCAAGTCTATCAATTAAACTTTATCGATACCCCGGGGCATGTTGACTTCTCTTATGAAGTTTCCCGCTCGTTGGCTGCTTGTGAAGGTGCTTTGTTGGTTGTTGATGCAGGTCAGGGTGTTGAAGCACAGACATTGGCTAACTGCTATACCGCCATCGAAATGGATCTGGAAGTCGTTCCAGTTCTCAACAAAATTGACCTTCCTGCTGCCGAACCAGAACGTGTCGCAGAAGAAATTGAAGACATTGTTGGCATAGATGCAACAGACGCTGTTCGTTGCTCAGCAAAAACTGGTGTAGGTGTACAGGATGTCATTGAGCGTCTGGTGAAAGAGATCCCGCCACCGAAAGGTGATCCTAATGCACCATTACAGGCTTTGATTATTGACTCATGGTTTGACAATTACCTCGGTGTTGTTTCACTTGTCCGTATTAAAAACGGTACATTGCGTAAGGGTGATAAAGTCAAAGTAATGAGCACAGGGCAGGTATATAACGCTGACCGTCTGGGTATTTTCACACCTAAGCGTATCGATCGTGATGTGCTGAATTGCGGTGAAGTGGGTTGGTTGGTTTGTGCTATCAAAGATATTTTGGGAGCACCAGTAGGGGATACCCTGACAACTGCGCGTCAACCAGCAGAAAAAGCACTGCCGGGTTTTAAAAAGGTTAAACCACAGGTCTATGCGGGTCTGTTCCCGATCAGTTCTGATGACTATGAAGCATTCCGTGATGCGTTGGGTAAATTGAGCCTAAATGATGCTTCATTATTCTATGAACCAGAAAGTTCTACTGCATTGGGTTTTGGTTTCCGTTGTGGTTTCCTTGGCTTGCTGCATATGGAAATTATTCAGGAACGTCTGGAGCGTGAGTATGATCTCGATTTAATTACAACGGCACCCACTGTTGTTTATGAAGTTGAGACAACCGATGGTGATATTATTTACGTCGATAGCCCATCCAAGCTGCCGACATTAAATAATATACAGGAATTGCGTGAACCTATTGCGGAATGTCATATGTTGTTGCCTAAGGAGTACCTTGGCAATGTCATTACACTCTGCGTGGAAAAACGTGGCGTACAGACTAATATGATTTATCACGGTAATCAGGTTGCACTGACTTACGAAATTCCGATGGCTGAAGTTGTTCTGGATTTCTTTGACCGCTTGAAATCAACCTCTCGTGGTTATGCGTCTCTGGATTATAATTTTACCCGCTTCCAAAATTCAGACATGGTACGTGTGGATGTTTTGATTAATGGTGAACGTGTGGATGCATTGGCATTGATTACTCATCGTGAAAATTCACAATATCGTGGACGTGAGCTGGTGGAAAAAATGAAAGATTTGATCCCGCGTCAGCAATTCGATATTGCAATTCAGGCAGCTATAGGAACTCACATTATTGCTCGTTCTACCATAAAACAGTTACGTAAAAACGTACTGGCAAAATGTTATGGTGGTGACGTCAGCCGTAAGAAAAAGCTATTGCAGAAGCAAAAAGAAGGTAAAAAACGCATGAAGCAGGTAGGAAATGTTGAACTGCCGCAGGAAGCTTTCTTAGCAATTCTGCATGTTGGAAAAGATAACTAACAAGGTTGTAAGGAGTTTACATGGCTAACACTTTTGCATTGATCTTAACGTTAGCAACGTTAATCACCGGTATTCTTTGGTGTGTAGATCGGTTCAAACTCGCTCCTGAACGCAAGAAAAAACTTGCTCAAATTCAGGAACAGGTAACAGGCACAGAAGCTCAAGAAGCTGTGGCTAAAGAAATTAACAAACCTTCATGGGTATGGGTTGATACACTTGCATCTGTTTTCCCGGTGTTAGCCATTGTCTTGGTCTTACGTTCTTTTATTTATGAACCTTTTCAGATCCCTTCCGGCTCAATGATGCCAACATTGTTGATTGGGGATTTCATTCTGGTAGAAAAATTTGCCTATGGCTTGAAAGACCCGATCACGCAAACAACTTTAATTAAAACAGGTGAGCCTAAGCGTGGTGAGATTGCTGTTTTCAAATATCCGCTTGATACAAGCCTGGATTTTGTAAAACGGGTTATTGGCTTGCCCGGGGATAAGATTGTTTACGATTATACCCAAAAAGAGCTTCAGGTTTTTCCTGGCTGTGGTTGGAACACAGAATGTAAAGGCGATTTACCCGTCGTTTATCGGGATATATTCCCAAGTGAATGGTCCATTAAAGAAGATGTAACACCAGAGGGAATTCGTTTAAAAGGCGTTTACCAAGTTCCTCTTGATGAACTATTGGGACCATATACTATTCGTCAAGGCGAGCGGATAGAAAATTTAGGTAATGTGTCACATCATATTTTGACCATACCTCCGTTTATATCTACACCACATTTTCGCCAAGAAGGCTTGCCGCTAGGTACTTGGGTTGTTCCTGAAGGCCAATATTTTATGATGGGTGATAATCGTGATAATAGTTCAGATAGCCGTGAATGGGGATTTGTGCCGGAGAAAAATCTGGTAGGCCGCGCCACTGCTATTTGGATGAGTTTTGAAAAGCAGGAAGGTGAGTGGCCTACTGGTGTTCGTTTGGAGCGAATTGGTGGAATTCACTAATATTTATATATTAGCGAAGCATTAATTTATCTCACAGTGTAGAATATTCTTTCAAACGAGATGACTGGCTCCCTAATGATGATAATATTTTAGGGAGCTAGTGCAAACGCAACAGTTTTGTAAGGCATATAATCTGAGATAGTTTCACAATCTAGGATTAGCTTCACAGGTCTGTTGCGTGTGCTTTTATTTGATAAATTCTAACTGAATTGGTAGCACATGAACGCCATACTAACGCACCGGTTACAACATAAACTCGGGTACACCTTTACACAGCACGATTTATTGCTCCAAGCGTTGACTCACCGCAGTGCCAGCAGTAAGCATAATGAACGTCTGGAATTTCTTGGCGACTCTATTCTGAGTTTTGTCATTGCAAATGCGCTTTACCACCGTTTCCCCCGTGTTGATGAAGGGGATATGAGCCGTATGCGTGCAACATTGGTTCGTGGTAATACACTAGCGGAATTGGCCAGAGAATTTGAGTTAGGTGAATGCCTACGTCTGGGGCCGGGGGAGTTAAAAAGTGGCGGATACCGCCGAGAATCCATTTTAGCGGATAGTGTTGAGGCTTTAATTGGCGCTATCTTCCTTGATAGCGATATTCAGACAATCGAGCAAATTATCTTGAATTGGTATGAAACTCGTTTGAATGAAATTAGCCCTGGTGATAAGCAAAAAGATCCCAAAACACGTTTACAAGAATATTTGCAAGGGCGTCATTTGCCGTTGCCAACATATCTGGTTGTTCAAGTTCGTGGGGAAGCACACGATCAGGAATTTACAATTCACTGTCAGGTCAGTGGATTTGAACAACCAGTCAGAGGAGTAGGTTCCAGCCGCCGCAAGGCAGAACAGGCGGCAGCGGAACAAGCATTAAAACAACTGGAGCTTGAATGAGCGAAGAAAAAAACTATTGCGGATTTGTTGCAATAGTCGGGCGCCCTAACGTTGGTAAATCAACTTTATTGAATCAATTATTGGGCCAGAAAGTATCCATTACCTCCCGTAAACCTCAAACGACGCGGCATCGCATCATGGGGATTCATACGGAAGGGGCTTACCAAATTATCTATGTAGATACACCGGGTCTTCATATTGAAGAAAAACGAGCGATTAACCGTTTAATGAACCGTGCGGCGAGCAGCTCTATTGGTGATGTCGAACTGGTTATTTTTGTAGTGGAAGGTACGCACTGGACACCAGATGATGAAATGGTGGTGAATAAGTTGCGTCATTTGCGTTGCCCTGTTTTGCTTGCCATCAATAAAGTGGACAACGTGACAGATAAAACTATTCTTCTGCCACACATTGGCTTTCTTAGCCAGCAGATGAATTTCATTGATGTTGTACCAATCAGCGCAGAAAAAGGCATGAATGTTGATACGATTGCCAAAATCGTGCGTGATTATATACCGCAGGCAGAACACCATTTTCCCGAAGACTATATCACTGATCGCTCACAGCGTTTCATGGCGTCAGAAATTATCCGTGAAAAACTGATGCGTTTTTTGGGTGAGGAATTGCCATATTCCGTGACTGTGGAAATTGAACAATTTGCTGCCAATGAACGTGGTGGTTATACGATCAACGGTTTGATTCTGGTAGAACGTGATGGCCAGAAGAAAATGGTCATTGGTAATAAAGGTAGTAAAATCAAGACGATTGGCACAGAAGCCCGTCAAGATATGGAAAAGCTGTTTGATGCTAAAGTCCATTTGGAATTGTGGGTAAAAGTTAAAGCTGGTTGGGCTGATGATGAACGAGCGCTTCGCAGCCTCGGTTACATTGACGACTTATAAGGCTGATTTGTGGACGGCTGGCAGAGAGCCTTTGTACTTCATGGACGCCCTTACAGTGAAACCAGTTTGCTGTTGGATTTTTTTACTGAAAACGAGGGTCGGATATGTGTCTTAGCAAAAGGAGCACGCAGTCGTCGTTCCCACCTAAAAGGTTGTTTACAACCTTTTACCCCGTTACTCATCCGTTGGAGCGGACGGGGTGAAGTCAAAACGCTAAGAGATGCAGAGCCTATTTCGCTGGCTCTTCCCTTGACGGGAAGCGTGCTTTACAGCGGATTGTACGTGAATGAACTTTTATCCAGAGTTCTTGAACAAGGAACGGCGTATCCTGCGCTTTTTTTCGATTATCTCCAATGCTTACAAGTGCTCGCGGCGAGTGAATACACGCCAGAGTACGCTTTGCGCCGCTTTGAATTAGCTTTACTCGCCAATATGGGATACGGTGTTGATTATCTTCACTGCGCAGGCAGTGGTGAGCCTGTAACAGATACTATGACTTATCGTTACCGTGAAGAAAAAGGGTTTATCGCTAGTCTGATTATTGATAACTACAGCTTTACTGGTTATGAGCTAAAAGCGTTGTCAGTCGGTGAGTTTCCTGACTACGCCACATTGAAATCGGCTAAACGTTTTACCCGCATTGCATTGAAGCCTTATTTGGGGGGAAAACCGTTAAAAAGCAGTGAACTATTTCGTCGATTTGTGCGTAAAAAAACTGATAATCCCAACAAGAAAAATGAAAATTAAAGTAAGTCACTTCTCGGTAATGAAAAGTATAGACTTTACTTAAAATTATACTATTGCAGGAGATAAAAATGGCTGAGGTATTGTTAGGTATCAACATTGATCACATTGCGACCTTACGTAATGCCCGTGGGACAAAATATCCCGATCCTGTTCAGGCTGCATTTGTAGCAGAACAGGCGGGAGCTGATGGTATAACGATTCACCTGCGCGAAGATCGCCGCCATATTACTGATAGAGATGTTCAATTATTAAAAAGCACGATTCAAACTCGCATGAATCTCGAAATGGCAGTAACCGATGAGATGGTTGATATTGCGACTCAAATCAAACCTGCTTTTTGTTGCTTGGTTCCTGAAAAACGTCAGGAAGTAACAACAGAAGGAGGATTGGACGTGCTTGGACAAAAAGAGCACATTGCTGAGGCAGTGAAGATCTTATCAGAAGCAGGCATTCTGGTTTCTCTGTTTATTGATGCAGATCCGCAGCAAATTGATGCTGCTGTTGCAGTCGGAGCACCATTTATTGAAATCCATACTGGTGCATATGCCGATGCTGAGGATGAGATACAGCAGGAAAAAGAGTTCCAGCGCATTAAAGAGGCGGTAACGTACGCGGCAGGAAAAGGTCTTAAGGTCAATGCAGGTCACGGTTTAACCTATCATAATGTACAGCGTATCGCCACTTTGCCTGAGATTTATGAATTGAATATTGGTCATGCCATCATAGGCCGTGCTGTATTCAGCGGCTTATCTGCTGCTGTAGCTGACATGAAAACGTTGCTGCGGGAAGCACACCGTTAATGGCTATTATTGGATTAGGTACTGATATTGTTGAAATATCCCGTATTGAGGAGATTGTCGGGCGTTCTGGAGAACGTCTGGCAAAACGAATTTTGAGCGATGGGGAATGGTTTCAATATAAACAACATAACCAGCCAATCCGCTTCCTTGCAAAACGGTTTGCCGTCAAGGAAGCGGCAGCTAAAGCGCTTGGTACAGGCATTCGCAATGGTCTGGCCTTTAATCAATTTGAAGTGATTAATGATCCACTGGGAAAACCCACATTAAAACTTCATGGAGAGGCTGACATATTGGCTAACAGATTGAATGTAAGATCCATGCATGTCACTTTGGCGGACGAGCGTCGTTATGCTTGTGCAACGGTGATATTAGAAAGCTAAATTCAGATCTTATCTGCATGATGTAAGAGTACAAACTTATCCCACAATTGCTCTTCCGTTTCCTTATGGTTAGGATCGAGAATAATGGTATTAGTGATCGGGCAGACAGACTGGCAAGTTGGTTTTTCGTAATGCCCGACACACTCGGTACAGCGTTCAGGTTCAATTTCGTAGATTTCCGCTCCCATTGTGATGGCCTGATTAGGGCACTCGGGTTCACACATATCACAATTGATGCAGCGTTTGGTAATTAATAGTGCCATTTTATTCTCCATATGTTGCTTACAATACCACAGAGTTTAATAACTCCATTTCAACTCAATTAAAAGGGAATGATTCTTAACAATTAGTCACTTTATGAAATTAAAGTCAATATTCCTTTACCCATTCTCTTGAGTAGTTAAAGTAATAACTCATACCATCACCCCGCCTTTATCGCGTACTCAACGCACAAGGGCTGGTGGTAGCATTACGATAAAAACATTTTATTGTTGTCAGCACAGTCATTTGCCTGGACGTCCGTGTCCAGATGCCGGAAGATTTTTTGCTGGTTATCTTAAGTGTGATTTTATTCATGGGCATTGGTATCTATTTATTAATGTTAAGTCCATCCAAATCCCAGATTAAAGAACTCAATAATGTATTAACAAAATATAAATTTGATTCTGGTGTTTTGTAGTTTAATACGATAGGCTTTTGAGCGTACAATTGCCTCAATTATCTGTTCTTCTGGAGTTTTCAGAGTGAAAACAAGCTATTCAACAGAAATAATCCTACCTGTAAATTATCACACTAATGATTTTTTTTCTTTTCATCAAAGAGATGAAATGGGAATTTCTGAAATCGTACAAAATAATCAAATTGAAAAAGGCATTATTCTGCACGGAAAGCCAGCTCTTTTGACGATAGCAATTGAAAATAACAAGGCACAAATACAACTTTATATTGATGGTGATGGGGATTTTTTTTCACATGAAGAATTATCGGATCTCGCCTTACATATGTTAGGTATGAAGCAACCTGTCGAAAGATTTGAATCGAGATATCGAGCTCATCCTGTTATTGGCGACTTGGTTACCAGACAGGCAGGCTTACGTATTTATCAGTCAGCTACACCTTTTGAAGCATTAAGTTGGGCGATTATTGGTCAACAAATCAGCGTGAATGCAGCAATTTCCATTCGGCGGCGCTTTATTCAGGCAATCGGTGTCCGGCATTCCTCTGGGTTATTATGTCATCCGGCTCATAAACAGGTCATACAGTATTTGGGTTCAGAACAGGCATTGCGTCAGTGTGGCTTCTCTGTTGGTAAAGCTAATGCGTTGCTGAATGTTTGTCGATTAATTGATGCTGGTGAGTTGGAGTTAGTGATCCCTAAGGGAGAAAATGAAGTGCAACGACTGATTGATAGTTTGCTCTCAATTAAAGGCATTGGTATGTGGACGATTAATTATACTTTGCTAAGAGGGTTCAATTACCTGGATGGTTCTCTGCATGGTGATGTTGCTGTAAGACGCAATCTTCAGTTTTTGCTCAGACAGGAAGATAAAGTTAGTGCTGAACAGACCGAAAAATGGTTGGTCAATTTTTCTCCATGGAAGGCTCTGGTGGGAGCACATTTATGGAGGCAGCAATCCAGTAGTGGATATTGATAATGAAGGGCCAATACCAACTAATCCTTGATAGGGTGCTTTACGTAAAGTATCCAACACCCGTTGATTCAGGAATTCTTGCTTGAATTCAAAGAACAGCAGCAGCATCTGAAAGTGCTGGATAAACGCCTCGACCATTTGAATGCCCGAATCCCGTGGACCTTAGTCAATCAACAATCCATTTTTAGTTTCGGAACTCGTCAATTCTTATATATTGTATGAATTGAAAGATATGACAAATTCCTGTTTTTTAGCATTAAGAATATTTTTCCTTTAATATCATTTTGTTGAATATTTTCTGTTGAATTTTTCATCTGAAAACCACCAAATAGGGACAAAGATTAACCATTAAAATCACATTTGTATCTTTATATGTTGATTTTAACATTTGTCTGGTGTATTAATTTCACTATTAAAATATAATTTAAAACTGATAGTTTGTCTGGGCGTTAGATCAAGGGAGGTACTTCTTCCTTTGTACAGGCAAATTATTTTCATTATTTTGAATAGATAATTTTTATTCGCCCAACACCAGGGTAATATTAGTTTGTTTTTTGTACTCATAATAATCAGTCAGCTAACCAGAAACTCTGATTAGCTGACTGATTATTATACACCCAATTGATTTCAAGCTGCGGGGGTTAAGAACTTATTTCATTAGACTGGCTAGCACCCACACAATTTAAAAGACAACGGTATATGATGTCTTAGCTTAAACCGTTTCACATCAAAGGAAGATAAATATCAGTCACTGCCTCGGCTTCTGGAACTGTTGGAAATATTTTTATACGCTCAAAGAATGCTGGAGAATCTCGGACTTCTTGATTAAGTTCCGATAACCAATTTGCATACAAATAATTGATTATATAGGTTATTTCATCATCAGAACCGATATGCCTTATATAAGCACATTTTCCTGATGAAATAGTTTTTTTAGTAACTTTAGGGTGTTTAACCTCAAAGGTTGAAGCGATTTCAACACATAAATCAAATTGATATTCATTGGGATCAACTTTTGTAGGATCTGCATAAGCAAAGTTGAAAGTTCTATGCCGTTCTGGGGGTAATTTATTGCTTATTCTCCACTCTTTGAACTCTCTAATGGTGTTACCAATATTTGATGGAGCACCTTTATGTTCCATTACTGCCACTGAGATCTCTGGGAAAGTAATGATTTCTACTTTAATTGAGGAAAGTTTCTCATTCATAACCTTGGTCCTAATATTATTGATGTTTTGGTATCGACTATGCCAAATAGACCAATCAGGTTTTTTTCTGAACTCAATAGGACTCTGACCAACAGCACTTTTGAATGCTCTTGAGAAGGCTTCTGGACTCTGATAACCACATGTAAGAGCAATATCTATCACTGAACTATCACTATACGTCAGAGCATAAATAGCTTTTTTCAACCGGAGCTGCCTGATATATGCGGAAACGCCGATACCATAATTTGCCGAAAATAATCTGTGAAAGTGATATTTAGAATAAGCTGCAACACAGCTCAAACGTTCTCCATCCATATCAGTGTCGATATTTTCTTCAATATAGCGAAGAAGTGCATCCAATCGTTGTTTAATCATAGTCATCATATCCAATCTATTTGGTACAGGGAGATATTATATAACTGCCAGTATTGGGACATGATAATAATTGCTGAATGAGAGGTTTATTTTTAATGAAAATCGATTATTGATTTTATTCTTATATAGATAACTTTCTGCTAATTCTTCTAACTATGTTAGAAAATAATAATAATATTCCTGTGATGAAAATAAATGACATTGCTTGCAAAATAAAGCTTCAGTTATAAGGCATAACGCTATATAAATTATCTTCATTTTATGGCTATTTAGATGCTGCTATAACCACGTTATATTATATTCCCAATGGATTTCAAGTTGAAGCGTGAGATCCATTGAGGGAGCAGTAAAAAGCTTAATTTACAGAGTCCATTATGCAGACTATCACGCAAAGCAAATTTTTGCCCAACGTGCGAGGCCAGTAGTTACCGAACCGAAATAGTTACCACCAACCAGAGGAATACCCGGCAACTCTTGCTCAACCGCCTGACGGAGAATCGGTGAACTCGCTGAACCACCCGTCATAAAGATCACATCGGGTCGAGTTCCTCCTTGCTCTACCGCTTCACTAACCAACATAGCCATTTTTGCCTTGATGGATTCGATTGCGGCAATCATCTGGTCGCGCTGAATGTTAACTTCAATCATCTCTGATAATAAGTTTAATTTAGCACGATGCTCAGTTTGCTCTGAAAGGGCAATTTTTGCTTCTTCCGCACTGCGCACTAAGCTATATCCCAATGTATCTTGATATACTTTCAATAATCGGGCTAATTTTTCTGGCTCTTGAGCATCTCTATGCAAGGATTTTAATGCAGCTAAGTTCTGGCGAGAATAAAACTCTTTCTGAGCCTGTACATCGTTGATAGCTATCGGATTCCAAAACTGAGTCAGTGGCATCTCAATGCCAGAGATAACTTTGCTTCCCAAACCAAAAGGGTGCATTAGCTGTTTGAAAGTCAGATTAATATCTAAATCGTTCCCTCCGATACGCTGACCAGTATGGGCCAGTAGACTATCATTACGGTCAGATTTTCCTCTCCAGCTTGGTCCCATCTGGATAAGGGAGCAGTCTGTCGTACCACCTCCGATATCAACGACCAGCACGGTTTTATCTTCTGCCAGCCTGGCTTCATACTCCAATCCGGCAGCCACTGGCTCAAATTGGAATTCAATATTGTGAAAGCCGGCTCGTTTGGCCGCATTAAGCAAAATTGTTTCGGCTTGTTGGTTAGATTTGTCACCACCACGACCATGAAAATTGATTGGACGACCAATCACGACATCTTCAACAAGTTGCTGCTTGTTTGTTTCCACCTGTTTTTTGATATTTGCCATCATGGCACAAACCAGATCCTCAAAAAAACTGATTTGGATATCTCTTAATCCCATTGTGCCCAAAAAGGATTTTGGTGATTTCACATAGTAAGTATCTTGGGGATCTTCTAAATATCGAGCCAGTGCTTCTTGTCCAAATACGATATCGTCTGGTAAAAGTTCAATACCTTCTTCACGATTGGCAGCCATCGCGCTGCGGAGGAGCTGTTCACCTGCTGAGTTGCTTGGGCTGATATTCCAATGACGAAATAAGTGCTCAGAAACTGATTCTCGGGTTGGTGCAGCCAGCGCGGAAGGCATATAGAAATTATCATTTTCGATAGCAATCAACTGGGGGGTATCCCCGATAATCTCTGCTACCGCGCAATTCGATGTGCCATAGTCAAAACCGATGAACATAGACTCCCTCATCTTCAATTATGGAAATTTTAAAAAAAGGGCACAGATGCTATCGTAATTCAGGGTGATATGCGAGCTTAAGATAAGTAGGCCGGAAATCAAGCCCTCAGGTCGCATGGGTGCTGCGCTATATGACTTCCATGATCCTCTCTGGCAAAGCAACGTGAATATAATGATAGAGCTTATTCAGATTGAATCAGCAAATTGAGATGACTAAACAATATTAATGATGGTTCGTTATAATGAGCGGGATTTTCATAAGCAAGAGAATATGCAGTGACAAAAATATATACAGTAACCGAGATTTATAGTGATGAATATTGGATGCGTCGGGCAATGGAGTTGGCTATGCAAGCACAGGCACAAGGTGAAATCCCTGTCGGCGCTGTATTGGTGGCAGATAACAAAATTATTTCGCAAGGGTTTAACCTTCCGATTACCGAGCATGATCCTACCGCTCATGCTGAAATTATTGCCTTGCGACGTGGTGGCATCCAATTGCAGAATTACCGTTTACTGAATACGACACTGTATGTCACTTTGGAACCTTGTATCATGTGTGCAGGAGCAATGGTACACAGCCGGATACAGCGGCTTGTTTATGGAGCCAGTGATATGAAAACGGGTGCAGCGGGATCATTGATTGATATATTGCGTCATCCCGGAATGAATCACCAAATTGAAATTACCAGTGGGATTTTGGCAGAAGAGTGCTCCACTATGTTGAGTTCTTTTTTTAAACAACGTAGGGAGCAACATAAGGCACTGAAGAAGATATTGAAAGCTCAACAACAGGAAATGTCATAATCAGTTACAATCAAAAAAACAATTACGATTGACGTGTTGTTGCAGTTTTCGCCGATGTTGTCTCTTCCGGTGCTTTTTCATTGGAATCGGTTTTAGTGCCTTCCGCTTTATCACCTGTTGTTTTATCACTTTCAGGTTGGGAGTCACTGGTTGTGTCCGCTGGCACTTCTCCTGCTATTTTCTCACGGTTGGCTTTTGCCTGTAGATATCCTTCCAAACTCAGATAGTAACGCCGGATATTTTCAACATAGCGATAGGCCTCATAGCCGCGGGCATAACCGTAAGTCGTATTGGTATAGTATTTTTTCTTGCTGAGCAGGGGAAGGCGCGCTTTAACATCCAGCCAACTGTCAGGATTACCTTTTTGTGCCGCCGTTAACTTACGAACATCAAGAATATGCCCGTATCCCATGTTATAGGCGGCGAGAGCGAACCAGATACGTTCATCTTCAGGAATGGTTTTTGGCAAGCGATCCATTAAGTAGTGCAGATAAGCCATACCGCCTTTCACACTTTCTTCTGGGTCCAGCCGATCGTGGATCCCCGCCCATTCTGCTGTTGGACGAGTCAGCATCATCATACCACGGACGCCAGTAGGGGAGGTTGCTTGCGGGTCCCAATGCGATTCTTGCCATGCAATAGCTGCCACTAATTGCCAATCCAGTGATCCCGCATATTTCTCAAAAATGGGCTGATATGTAGGCAAAATATTATTGATAGCACGGATAAAAGAGATGGTATCAAAATAGTCGAATGAATTGACATGGCTGAAATACTTTTCCTGTAGCCGCGACATAATGCTGTCTTCAGCCAGCATGCTGAAAAAATCAAGCATGGCGGAGTAAAGACTATAATCATCATTGCGTTTTAAATACCAAGTCAGGGGACGTTCTTCACTGACATCAAAAGCAACTGCCAGATTGGGATGAACACGTTGTTGCAGGGCCAGACTGATTGAATCGCTGATTGTATAGTCGATTTTTCCCTCGGACACTTGTTCGAGTAATTGTTGTGTATTTTCGCGTGATGTCTCTTCCCAGGTTAAATCAGGATAAGATTTCTCTTTCCATTTTTTCAGCTCGCTTACATGGGCTGAACCCGCCGTGACAATGAACTTACCTCTTAAATCATTAAACGAACGCGGACGCGTTGTCCCTTTGCGATAAACCAGTTGTTGTAAGACTAAATAATAGGCTGGGCCAGTGCGTGTTTGATCTAACCTTTCTTCATTGTAGATAAGGCCCGCAGCCAAGAAATCGGCTTTATCGTTTTCCAAATCGTCAAAAAGCTGATTAATGTTGGCGCGAAACTGAATAACAAGTTTCACACCCAGATAATCAGCAAACCGTTTGGTCAATTCATAGTCAAATCCTGTTGGCTCATTTTTGCTGTTAAGAGAAATCAGAGGAGAAGATATGGTACTAACCCGAAGTTCTCCTCGTGCCAGAATTTTGTTTATCTGCTCCTGCTGTTTATTGGGCCAATTAATGTTGAGACCAATGATAGCAGCGGAAAGGAGCGCGATAATAACGATAACAAAATAATTTATCTTTATATTACTCAAACAGTTATCTCTATCCAGTGTGGTTAGGCTCCGTATGAAATGTAAAATAATAGCATGGTTAAATTTCCAGTAATCGAGAATTTTGCTGAACAAAATAGCGTAATGCAACTCTATTAAACCAATTTTAGAACTTCATTACGTGTATTAAGAGGATGTTGAATAACGACGCAAACGGTTTCGTCGGGGAGAACATTCCTCTATAATGTCTTCAGTTTCCCCTGAGGCATCAGTCAGGCTTTGCTTCTAAGATGAGAGAACCTATTATTATGGAAATTCTGCGTGGCTCGCCCGCTTTATCAGCGTTTCGTATTACTAAGCTCCTTTCCCAGTGTCAAGATCATTGCCTTCCCGTTACAGAAATCTATGCAGAATATGTGCATTTTGCAGAGGTTAATCGTCCTATCACCGGAGATGAACGGGAAAAATTAAATCAATTATTAAAATATGGTCCCGCCTTAGCTGTGCGTGAGCCTAAAGGTCAACTACTGTTAGTCACACCTCGCCCGGGCACTATCTCTCCGTGGTCATCGAAAGCGACAGATATCGCTCATAATTGTGGGCTGAATACGATTGTCCGTTTAGAGAGAGGAATTGCTTATTATATCCAATGTATTGAAATGAATGATACTCAGTGGCAAACCTTATCCGCGTTACTGCATGATCGCATGATGGAGAGTGTATTCACTCAGTTTCAACAGGCTGAAGTGTTATTTTCTCACCAAGAGCCTACTCCATTGAAGCAAATTGATGTTTTGCAATCGGGACGGGCAGCACTGGAATCTGCCAATATTGAATTGGGATTGGCTTTGGCGGCAGATGAAATTGATTATTTGGTGAAGGCTTTTCAGATATTGGAACGTAATCCGACAGACATTGAGCTTTATATGTTTGCGCAGGCGAATTCTGAACATTGTCGCCACAAAATTTTCAATGCAGATTGGGTTATTGATGGACAAGCCCAACCTAAATCACTGTTCAAGATGATAAAGAACACATTTGAACAGACACCAGATTATGTGCTTTCTGCTTATAAAGATAATGCGGCTGTAATGGAAGGCTCCCATGTTGGTCGCTTTTTCCCTGCCCTTGAAACCGGGATCTATGATTACCACCAAGAACCCGTTCATATCTTGATGAAAGTTGAAACTCATAACCATCCGACTGCGATATCACCGTGGCCGGGTGCTGCGACAGGTTCAGGAGGGGAGATCCGGGATGAAGGAGCGACAGGACGGGGTGCTAAACCCAAAGCTGGATTGGTCGGTTTTTCAGTATCAAATTTGAAAATCCCTGGATTTGAACAGCCGTGGGAAGAGAATTTCGGTAAGCCTGAGAGAATTGTCAGTGCCCTGGACATTATGCTGGAAGGCCCGTTGGGTGGCGCGGCTTTCAACAACGAATTCGGGCGTCCGGCGTTGCTGGGATATTTCAGAACCTATGAAGAAAATGTATATTCCCATAATGGTACAGAGCTGCGTGGTTATCACAAACCCATCATGCTTGCGGGGGGTATTGGAAACATTCGTGAAGAGCACGTTCAGAAAGGAGATATCCCGGTCGGAGCAAAACTCATTGTGCTGGGCGGGCCAAGCATGAATATCGGCTTAGGGGGCGGCGCAGCATCGTCAATGACATCAGGTCAATCCGATGCTGATTTGGATTTTGCGTCTGTGCAACGTGATAATGCAGAGATGGAGCGCCGTTGTCAGGAAGTCATCGATAGTTGCTGGCAGCTGGGAGACAAAAACCCAATTCTGTTTATCCATGATGTAGGTGCTGGTGGATTATCAAATGCCATGCCTGAGTTAGTCAATGATGGTGGTCGAGGCGGTCGTTTTGAGCTACGTGATATTCTGAATGATGAGCCAGGAATGAGTCCATTGCAGGTATGGTGCAATGAATCTCAGGAACGTTATGTTCTGGCCGTGGCACCAGAACAACTTACCCTGTTTGAAGAATTGTGCCGTCGTGAGCGTGCTCCTTATGCTGTGATTGGAGAGGCTACAGAAGAACGACATCTGTTGCTGAATGACAGACATTTCGAGAACCAGCCAATCGATATGCCTCTGGATGTTTTACTCGGCAAGACACCAAAGATGTTGAAAAATGTACAGGTTTTGCAAACCCATGGAAAAAGTCTTGAGCGTAAGGGCATTGACCTAGCGGAAGCGGTAAAACGAGTCCTGCATTTACCTGCTGTTGCCGAGAAAACATTCCTGATTACAATTGGAGATCGTTCCATAACAGGCATGGTTGCCCGCGATCAAATGGTTGGCCCGTGGCAAATTCCTGTTGCGGATTGCGCTGTGACTACAGCCAGTCTTGATAGCTATTATGGTGAAGCCATGTCAATAGGTGAGCGCGCGCCAGTTGCATTACTGGATTTTGCTGCATCGGCACGCGTGGCTGTCGGGGAAGCGTTGACCAATATCGCTTCTGCCTACGTGCAGGATCTGAAACGAGTGAAGTTATCCGCTAACTGGATGTCAGCATCAGGCCATGCAGGTGAAGATGCGGGTCTGTATGCTGCGGTAAAAGCTGTGGGAGAAGAATTGTGTCCTGCGCTCGGCCTGACCATTCCGGTAGGCAAAGACTCTATGTCAATGAAAACCCGTTGGAATCAGGATGGAGAAGAGCGTGAAATGACTTCGCCACTTTCATTGGTTATCAGTGCATTTGCTCGTGTGGAAGATGTACGTTGCACAGTGACGCCAGAACTATCTGCGGAAGATGATAACGCATTGCTGCTAATCGATCTGGGGCAAGGACAGAATGCCTTGGGAGGAACCGCATTGGCTCAGGTTTATCGCCAGCTTGGTGATAAAACCGCAGATGTTCGTGACGTTGAGCAACTAAAAGGCTTCTTCAATGCAATTCAGCAATTGATTGCAGAACAAAAACTGTTGGCTTATCACGACCGCTCTGATGGCGGCCTGCTGGTAACATTAGCAGAAATGGCTTTTGCCGGACATTGTGGGCTGCATGCTGATATCAGTGCTTTTGATGAAGATGTTTTGGCTGCTCTGTTTAGCGAAGAATTAGGGGCAGTGATTCAGATTCGGGAAACGGACAGGGAGCGGGTTGAAAATCTACTGGCAGATTATGGTTTGAGTGAAAACGTACACTATTTAGGTAAAGCTCAAGCAGGCGATGATTTTGTCATTTCCAGTAAAAATATGGAAGTTTACCGTCAAAATCGCAGCACTTTGCGTTTATGGTGGGCAGAAACAACATGGCAGATGCAAAGTTTACGCGATAATCCTGAATGTGCTGACCAAGAACATCAGGTGAAACAGGATGTGAACGATCCCGGTTTGAATGTGAAGTTATCTTTTGATCCTAACGAAGATATTGCAGCCTGTTACATTTCGAAACAAATACGACCACGCGTTGCCGTGCTGCGTGAACAGGGCGTTAACTCTCATGTTGAGATGGCGGCTGCATTCCACCGCGCCGGTTTTGAGGCCGTAGATGTTCACATGAGTGATTTGTTGAGTGGCCGGATCACGCTTGAGCAATTCCAAACATTAGTCGCTTGTGGTGGCTTTTCATATGGAGATGTACTTGGTGCGGGTGAAGGATGGGCGAAATCCATTCTGTTTAATTCACGGGTACGCGATGATTTTGCGAGTTTCTTTGCAAGGCCGGATACTTTGGCTCTTGGGGTGTGCAACGGTTGTCAGATGATGTCTAACCTGCACGAACTGATTCCGGGTACAGAGCACTGGCCTCGTTTTGTCCGTAACCGTTCAGAACGCTATGAAGCACGTTTCAGCTTAGTGGAAGTGGCAGACAGCCCTTCATTGTTCTTGACCGAGATGGTAGGTTCTCGTTTACCGATTGCCGTTGCCCACGGTGAAGGCCAGGTGGAATTCAGAAACAGTCAAAGTTTGCAGGAACTTGAAAAACACCAACAGGTAGCACTGCGCTTTGTGGATAACTACGGTTCGGTGACTGAAAATTATCCGGTAAACCCGAATGGCTCTGTCAATGGCATTACCTCAGTTACCAGCCTTGATGGTCGAGCCACAGTGATGATGCCTCATCCTGAAAGGGTATTCCGTACTGTCAGTAATTCTTGGCATCCTAAAGAGTGGGGAGAAGATAGCCCGTGGATGCGTATTTTCCGCAATGCGCGTAAACAATTAGGGTAATTTCTCATAATATCTTCTTCTGAAAAGGCTCTGAAAATTTATCAGAGCCTTTATTTTTAATCGATATATTTATTCCAACGCTAATTTTCTATCCTTCACGTGTACTTGGCCTTAATTGGTCTGAGATAAAATCTTTTTTTATCACTGGATCTCACTGAGCCAGGGAAACCCATTTCGTATTGAGATGTGCTGAAGTGGAATCAGAAAAAAGCAAAAGCAGAGGATATTTCGTCGTCGATTTGGCATTGTTGATGAATGTTATTATCATTGTCTCCATATTGCGACAATGCGACTCTCTGGTGTCTCAAATAGGAGACATTTAATAGCATGATATTAATGATAAAATATCTAAATGTGGCTAAGTGTCATAAATTGACGACAAAAATACAGATCAGGCATCAGAAAATTTTAATTAGAAAAATAAATGAATATATTTATTTTAAAATTAACTATAAAATCAATGCCTTAAAAAATATTTTGCAAATTGGCACGTAATGTGCATAATACAGGCCAGTTGCTCATTCAATTTTTTATGTCGGCCCGCAATTAGGTGGAAACATGCCACATAAGCCCAGAATGATGCCGAAGTAAGGTGCCTACCGTCCAACTTAATGATACTCGCTTTCGGGCCTTATCAAACACAGGGCGACACGTGGAGTGAGGCACCACCTATATGCTATAGGTTCATCCGGTAGCATGAGGTTCCTCACTGGCGGGATAGTAAACAAAGTTACTATCCCGCCGTCATTATTACAGGTGACTCCTGTCCATCGTGTTTATGTACGTACCCGCATCACTTCAAATCATCCACTATTTTCAATTATTATTTTCAAGCGTTTTCAAAAAAGAAGAGAAAGAGTAACTTTAGAATTCATCATTTGGCAGACGTTCTTCTTCGTTTTATGCCAATTGGCATCAATGTAATTGCAGGTTATAAGATGATTTCTTTGAAAAAATGGCGTTTATTCCCGCGCTCACTGCGCCAATTGGTTGTAATGGCTTTCTGGCTAGTATTATTGCCATTATTGGTGTTGGCTTATCAGGCTTATCAGAGCCTTGACCAGCTCAGTACTCACGCCGCAGAAATCAATAGCTCTGCTCTGGCGGATGCCCGTCGTAGCGAAGCGATGAGTGGCATTGTCTTTGAGATGGAACGCAGTTACCGCCAATATTGTGTATTAGGTGATGCCAGGCTGGAGAAACTTTATCAACGCCAATATCGTCAATATACGAGTATGCTCGGCAATCAGATAACCATGCTGGGTAATACTGAATATACAAAAAAGTTTAACGAATTACTGGCAGGCTTGACCAAAATTTCCTGTAACAACGGTGTCCCAGAACCTACCTCATCCAAATTACTTGAAGAATTTTCTACCACTAATAATCTTCTGGTACAGGAAATCCGTAAGATCATTTTTAGTCGGGGTGAACAATTACAAAAAGATATTGCAGATAAAGGACAATTCTTTGGTTGGCAGAGCCTTATCTTATTCTTGCTCAGTGCATTCTTGATAACTCTATTTACACGCATGATCATCGGGCCAGTGAAACGTATCGAACGGATGATCAATCGGTTGGGAGAAGGTCAGTCATTAGAAATTGAGTCCTTTAAAGGCCCGCGGGAATTGCGATCACTGGCACAGCGTATTATTTGGCTGAGTGAACGTTTATCTTGGCTGGAATCTCAGCGGCATGAATTTTTACGCCATATCTCCCACGAATTGAAAACACCTCTGGCAAGTATGCGTGAAGGTACTGAGTTATTGGCGGATGAAATAGCAGGGTCACTGACAGAAGACCAAAGAGAAATCGTGAGCATTCTGGATAGCAGTAGCAGGCATTTACAGCAGCTCATTGAACAACTGCTCGAATATAATCGAAAATTGGCAGATGGTGCCGCAGAACACCAGGTTGTGTCTTTAAAAGAAATTGTGGATGGTGTTGTATTATCGCATCAGCTACCGGCACGCACAAAAAATATTCATACGGAAATTCAATTAGATATGGATATGTGCTGGGCGGAACCAAATTTATTGACAAGAGTGATTGATAATCTCTACTCCAATGCAGTGCACTATGGCGCTGAATCCGGTAACATCTGGATTGCCAGTCGGCAAGTGGGAAAAAATATTCAGATCGATATTGCCAATACAGGAACGCCTATCCCCGAATTAGAAAAGAGTATGATTTTTGAGCCGTTTTATCAAGGAAAGCTCCAGCGAAAAGGGGCAGTGAAAGGAAGTGGGCTTGGCTTGAGTATTGCGCAAGATTGTATTAAACAGATGAGGGGAGAGCTTCATTTGATAGAACCCGAATTTGCTGACGTATGTTTTCGAATTGAACTGCCATTAACCGCAGAGAATGATTAGATAATATGTATAACAGATTTATTTACCGCTTTATGACGAAGACGGAACAGCAGGGTGTTGCGACTCAGCCGATTTTGGCCCGGGTTCCGGTTTTACGTTTCCGTACTGTGTTGTTATTGCTCGTTCCCTATTTACTGGCTGGGTGTGCTAAAACGAGCGGAACAGATAAATTGGCAACAATTGCGGAATCTATTCTACCGGAGCAGCATGTCACGGATTACCGTTTTAAGGAGTGTGATGTAATCTGGGATATGACGAAACCAAAGGCACTGGAAAACGGGCTTTATTGGCTGAGATTTACAGATTGTACGGACCGGCTGTCTTCAGCAGACGCTCGTGAGATGGCAAAAAATTTCTCTCTGACTGATTGGGAACAGGTATTTAAACAGAGTATCCTGATTAACAGGGCTACGCCTGCATTAGCTGAACGCCGGAAAATTGTCGAAAACCTCAATCAGTATAGTGCCCAGTTTCCTGTCGCTTTACGGTCATTATTACAATTGTGGCGTGAACAGCAATACTTAAAAATTCACCTCGCCGAAGAAAGAATTAAATTTCAGCGACTCCAACTCGACAGTGATAACAAAATAGATCGCTTAAAAGAGGTTCGGGCACGCTTAGAATATGATCTTCGCTCAATATCCCGAAAACTCGAAAATCTGACAGATATCGAACGCCAGCTTTCCTCCCGCAAACAAGATCAGAACAATGCTGCTACTTCCGGTGATATAGGTAATGTGAGTGACACAAACTCCTCATCCAGTAAATTGATACCGGAAGATAAATCGGCAACAAATCCGGAGCTTAAAACAGAAATTAACTCTCCAGAAGAAAAAGGAGCTGAATAATAATGACAGTACGCAATCCCGCCCATCTTCTCTTAGTTGATGATGATCCTAGCTTGTTAAAACTATTGGGAATGCGTCTGACCAGCGAAGGTTTCCGTGTCACGACCGTTGAGAGTGGTCATGAAGCATTGCGAATGTTGATGAAAGAAAAAGTGGATTTAGTGATCAGCGACTTGCGCATGGATGAAATGGATGGAATGGCATTGTTTGCTGAAATACAGAAA
Organism: Xenorhabdus sp. Sc-CR9; assembly: GCF_963897815.1. Lineage (NCBI taxonomy): Bacteria > Pseudomonadati > Pseudomonadota > Gammaproteobacteria > Enterobacterales > Morganellaceae > Xenorhabdus > Xenorhabdus sp. Sc-CR9. Next base: position 35,291 of record NZ_CAWQTY010000033.1, on the reverse strand, counting down.
CAACATCCTGGCATGCCAGTGATCATTTTGACCGCACATGGTTCCATTCCTGATGCAGTAGCGGCAACTCAGCAAGGCGTATTTAGTTTTCTGACCAAACCCGTTGATCGTGAAGCACTTTATAAAGCCATAGATGAAGCACTGGAGCTATCAACACCCGCTGTAGATGGACAATGGAGCGAGCAGATTGTAACCCGCAGTCCTTTGATGTTACGTTTGTTGGAACAGGCAAAAATGGTGGCTCAATCGGATGTCAGTGTCCTGATTAATGGGCAAAGTGGAACCGGTAAAGAAGTGGTGGCTCAAGCTATTCACCGGGCAAGTCCCCGGGCGAAAAAGCCTTTTATTGCGATTAACTGCGGCGCTTTACCTGAACAGCTGCTTGAATCTGAATTATTTGGTCATGCCAAAGGTGCATTTACTGGCGCGGTCAGCAGCCGGGAAGGGTTATTTCTGGCGGCTCAGGGAGGAACATTGTTCCTTGATGAGATCGGTGATATGCCATTGGCGCTGCAAGTGAAATTATTGAGAGTTTTGCAGGAGCGCAAAGTTCGTCCGTTGGGGAGTAATCGTGACATAGACATTGATGTCAGAATTATTTCTGCTACTCACCGTGATTTGCCAAAGGCGATGCAACGAAGTGAATTTCGTGAAGATCTCTACTATCGATTGAATGTCGTTAACCTGAAAATCCCTACACTGAATGAACGTGCGGAAGATATTCCCCTATTAGCCAATCATCTATTGCGGGTATCAGCCAAACGTCACAAACCCTTTGTTCGCAGCTTCTCCACTAATGCGATGAAATGTCTGATGGCGGCAAGTTGGCCGGGTAACGTTCGCCAATTGGTTAACGTGATTGAGCAATGTGTCGCATTGACAACTGCTCCTGTAATCAGTGATGCGCTAGTGATACAGGCACTGGAAGGGGAAAATACGGCATTGCCGACATTTGTGGAAGCTCGTGGGCAATTTGAACTGAATTATCTGCGCAAATTACTGCAAATAACCAAAGGCAATGTAACACATGCTGCTCGCATGGCAGGGCGTAACCGGACTGAATTCTATAAATTGCTGGCCAGGCATCAGTTGGATGCCAGTGATTTTAAAGAATAACTTTTCGACCATTTCAAAAATCCTTACACTGAATAAAAATTGTATATATCTAATATACCTAATGGATTTCAGATTGCAGCGCGGCACCAACGCTGAAATTTGAAAGATGAAGGGATAGATGCACTGTCTTGCTAAGACGAAGTAAGATAGATAGATGAATTATGGCCCAGGAGAGCCGCATTCTATGAGTCGTACTCTTAATATCGGTCTTGCCCAGTTAAATTGGCTGGTGGGAGACATCGAAGGCAACTGCAAGCGTATGTTGCAAACAGTCAAGGAACAGCAAGAAAAAAATGCTGATCTGGTTATGTTTTCAGAACTGGCACTGTCTGGCTATTTTCCTGAAGATTTACTGTTCCGTCCCGATTTGCATCAACGTTGCCGTGAACAATTGATACGTTTGCAGGAAGCAAGCTCTCAGGTCGCTATTTTAGTGGGGCATCCGTGGCAACAAGATGGCAAACTCTACAATGCCCTTTCACTGTTTTGGAAGGGTGAAGTTGTTGCCAGATATTTCAAGCAGTTACTACCAAATTATGGCGTCTTTGATGAAGAGCGTTATTTCAAGGCGGGTAAGCAAAGCTGTGTAATACCATTTAAGGGTTATAATCTTGGTTTGTTGATTTGCGAAGACTTGTGGTTTGATGTGCCAATTGATGCCCTGAAACAAGCTGGCGCAGAAATTGTTCTGTCGATTAATGCTTCTCCTTATAATCGTGAAAAACCGAATATTCGCAGTACCTTAATTAAATCCCATTGCCAGCGCACTCAACTGCCGATCATCTATCTCAATCAGGTTGGCGGACAAGATCAGCTTATCTTTGATGGTTGCTCAAAAGTTTTTGATACAAATGGTGAAATTACCCATCGTATGGCAGCGTTTGAAGAGCAGATTGAACAATGCCGCTTCAATGACATGAATATTGAACCGATGGCGAACCCTACACCTCAGCTGCCATTGCTTGAACAAATCTACAAGGCACTGGTGCTCTCTGTTCGTGACTACGTACAGAAAAATGGTTTCAAAGGCGCTTTGCTTGGCTTATCCGGCGGGATTGATTCTGGTTTGACATTGGCGATTGTTGTAGACGCGCTAGGTAAAGAGCATGTGCAGGCGGTTATGATGCCATTCCGCTATACCTCAGAGATGAGCATCCACGATGCCAGGGAACAAGCACAAATGCTGGGTGTTGAGTTTGATGTGGTATCCATCGAACCTATGTTTGATGCGTTTATGGCGCAACTTGAACCGATGTTCGCGGGAACAGAAAAAGATACAACAGAAGAGAATTTGCAGGCCCGCTGTCGTGCAGTTATTTTGATGGCGATGTCAAACAAACGCCGCCGCCTTGTATTGACGACCAGTAACAAAAGTGAATCAGCAGTAGGATACTCCACTTTGTATGGCGATATGGCGGGGGGCTTTAATGCGTTGAAAGATGTGCCAAAAACGATGGTATTTGCATTGTCCGAATACCGTAATACAGTATCTCCGGCTATCCCTCAGCGGGTAATAGATCGTCCACCTTCTGCGGAACTGGCACCGGATCAGCTGGATCAGGATAGTTTGCCGCCATATGACATGCTGGACGCTATCCTTGAAGGATATGTTGAAAAAGACAAAACAGTAGCTGATTTAGTTGCTGAAGGTTTTGATGAAGCCATTGTTCGCAAAGTGATCCGACTGGTTGATATAAATGAATATAAACGTCGCCAGGCACCTATCGGCCCACGTATTACACAACGTGATTTTGGTAAAGATCGTCGCTACCCGATTACTTCTGGTTTCGGGCGTAAGAACTGGTAATAACAGGAAAACTTCATGAAAAAGATTGATGCAATTATCAAACCTTTCAAGCTGGATGATGTACGTGAGGCTCTGGCTGAAGTGGGTATCACTGGTATGACCGTGACAGAAGTAAAAGGGTTTGGTCGCCAGAAAGGACATACTGAGCTTTATCGCGGTGCGGAATATATGGTGGATTTTCTGCCAAAGGTCAAAATAGAAATTATTGTACCGGATGATATTGTTGATACCTGTGTCGAAACAATCATGCAGACCGCACAAACCGGCAAAATCGGTGATGGCAAAATTTTTGTTTTTGATGTTGCCCGTGTTGTGCGTATCCGTACTGGTGAGCAGGACGAAGAAGCGATTTAACTGGAATTCCGAAAAAAGTGATAACGGAAACATGGGTAATGACCCATATTCAAATGGGAGAGGAATATAAGTATTTCCAATTTGCAACCGTTATCACTTAATTTGTATATGAGGCTGTGTTAAATCACTTTATGTGGACCAAAACATTCATAGTGAATATGTTGTTCATCAACCCCCATTTCCAGAAGCTGTTTGGCGATATATTGCATGAAAGCGATTGGCCCACAGAAATAGAATTGCATCCCTTTTTCCGTTACCGAATCCCTTACAAGGGACAGATCCATAAATCCGGTGTATTGATAATCCACTCCTTTCTGATCCAGAGCACGTGGTTCACGATACCAAACCTGAGAATGGAGATTAGGCATAGATTGGGAAATTTCATTTACCTTATCTGAGAAAGCGTGATAACCGCCATGCTCTGCTGCGTGAAACCAATTGACTGTACCTGCATGACGCTGATGATGTAAGTGTTGCAGCATACTCATCATTGGTGTCAAGCCAACACCGGCAGAAATCAGTGTAACGGGAGTATCATGCTGGACATCAAGGAAGAAATCACCGTGCGGCGCTGCCAGCATCACGACATCACCTTCTTGTAAGTGATCGTGCATATAGTTTGAAACCTTGCCCTGAGGTTCACGTTTAATTGCAATTTGGTAATGGGTTGCGTTTGGCGCTGTGGTCAGTGAATATTGGCGAATTTCGCGGTTTTCAAACGCAGGATTTTCCAGATAGACCCCTAAATATTGCCCGGGCTTATAATCCATAACTTTGCTGCCATCAACGGGCACAAATTCAAAGCTGGTAATGACATCACTCTGTGGCTGTTTCCGGCTGACACGGAATTGACGTAGACCACGCCAACCGCCTTCCTGATCTTCACCATCCTGATAAATTTCTTCTTCCCGATGGATAAAGACATTGGCTAACACATTGTAGGCTTCTCCCCAAGCGTTGAGAACTTCATCACCGGGGTGGAACATTTCATCAATTGTTGCCAGAAGATGTGTACCCACAATTTGGTAATGTTCAGCCTGAATGTTCAGGCTGGTATGTTTATGGGCGATTTTTTCCACGGCGGGCAAGAGTGCCGACAAGTTATCAATATTCGAGGCATAAGCGCAAAGCGCGTTGAAAAGGGCTTCACGCTGAGCACCATTTATCTGATGGCTCATGTTAAAAATATCTTTTAATTCAGGATTATGTTTGAACATACGCTCATAAAAATGGGCAGTCAGTTTCGGGCCTGTAGAAACGATCAGTGGAATGGTGGATTTTATGGTGGTGATAACGTGACTATCTAGCATGGGAATCTCCTGAGTTTTCCTCAAATGACCTCGAAATCTATAAGATGTATTTTAAATGCAACTTATAGCATTTGGGAATACACCAAATAAAAAAAAGAAGATCATGTTGATTTAAACCAAAAATTCGAAAGGATCTTGTCTTTTTATGAGAATAAATTTTGATTAAGATCACAAATATTAGTGATAAATCTGAAATTGTTGATTTTATAGCTAGTTATTTAGCCGCAAAGAGGCCATCAACAAACAATGCAAACGTTTGCGTAAATTATCTTGTCAAGACTATCTCATTAGAGAAAAAGAGTTTACACTGTGTGACATTCTGGCCCTCAGGGGTGATTTTTAGTGATGTAGCTGAGTCAGGAGAACCAAATGTTAAAGCGTGAAATGAATATTGCGAATTACGATCCCGAACTGTGGCAAGCGATGGAACAGGAAGTTTGTCGTCAAGAAGAACACATTGAATTGATTGCCTCTGAAAACTACACCAGCCCAAGGGTTATGCAGGCTCAAGGATCTCAGCTCACTAACAAGTATGCGGAAGGTTATCCGGGTAAACGCTACTATGGCGGCTGTGAGTATGTCGATGTTGTTGAACAACTTGCGATTGACCGTGCGAAAGAGTTGTTTGGTGCAGATTATGCTAACGTCCAGCCACACTCTGGTTCTCAGGCAAATGCTGCGGTGTATATGACATTGCTGCAACCCGGAGATACTGTTTTAGGGATGAATCTGGCTCACGGCGGCCATTTGACTCACGGCTCTCCAGTCAACTTCTCCGGTAAACTGTATAACATCGTGCCTTATGGTATTGATGACAGAGGTAAAATTGATTACGACGATATCCGTACCCAAGCGCAAAAACACCAGCCAAAAATGATTATCGGCGGCTTCTCTGCTTACTCCGGTGTTGTTGATTGGGCGAAGATGCGTGAAATTGCCGATGAAATCGGGGCTTATTTGTTCGTTGATATGGCTCACGTCGCTGGTTTGGTGGCTGCGGGTGTCTATCCAAATCCAGTTCCTCATGCCCACGTTGTCACAACCACAACGCATAAAACACTGGCTGGCCCACGTGGTGGCCTGATTTTAGCGAAAGGTGGTGATGAAGAGTTTTACAAGAAAATAAATTCTTCTGTTTTCCCCGGTTCTCAGGGTGGCCCGCTGATGCACGTTATTGCCGGTAAGGCTGTTGCGCTGAAAGAAGCGATGGAGCCTGAATTTAAGATTTATCAGCAGCAAGTCGCCAAAAACGCGAAAGCCATGGTAGAAGTGTTCCTGCAACGCGGCTATAAAGTGGTCTCTGGTGAGACTGAAAACCATCTGTTCTTGTTGGATTTGGTGGATAAAGACATTACCGGTAAAGAAGCAGATGCAGCATTAGGGCGCGCCAATATTACTGTTAACAAAAATAGTGTGCCTAACGATCCCCGTAGCCCGTTCGTAACTTCTGGTATTCGTATCGGCACGCCTGCTATTACCCGACGTGGCTTTAAAGAAGAAGAAACCCGTGAATTAGCTGGTTGGATCTGTGATGTGTTAGACAACATCAACGATGATGCGATGGTTGAAAGCGTTAGACAGAAAGTATTGGAAATCTGTGCGAAGTATCCGGTTTACGCGTAAATTGAAATAAAATATCGGTTAGCACTGTTTGGTTAATACCATTTACGTATCAGCGCTATTAGTCAGATATACCCAATGGATTTCAGGATGCAGTTCGACGGCAAGAGAGCGAACCTTCAAAAGCATAGTGAACCGTATGTTTATAAAAACGGTGACTGGGGTGAGTGAGTGTGGCCAACAAAGCGGTGTCTTGAAAGACGAAGGTTATAATATCAGCGTGATCAAGTAGTGCTATCGATAAAAGTGCTATCGATAAAATGGAAACCCGACTCATGATGTCAGTCCTGAGCGGGTTTTTTGCATTTGAAAAATGGAGGCATTTGGATGGCTGTTCCATCGACATTTTGGCTAGGGTTAGGTTATTTCACTTATTTTTTTTCTTTCGGCATATTCCTGCCATTCTGGTCTGTTTGGTTAAAAGGCGAAGGTATTGAACCTTCAATGATAGGAATATTGCTGGGTGCTGGATTGATCGCCCGCTTTATCGGCAGTCTGGTCATCTCTCCTATGGTAAAAGATCCATCCAAATTAATTAACGCATTGCGTTTCCTCTCATTATTATCGTTACTTTTTACTATTGGTTTTGTATTTGGCAGTCACTGGGCATGGATTTTCTTTGTCATGATAGGTTTCAATTTATTTTTTTCCCCCTTAGTGCCTTTATCGGATGCTCTGGCGGGAACATGGCACAAACAATTTACTTTTGATTATGGCAAGGTAAGGGTCTGGGGTTCGATTGCGTTTATTATCAGTTCCTCGCTAACGGGCATATTAATGTCTGCCAATGGAGTCAGTTTCTCAATCGATAGCCTTGATTTTGGCTGGAGTATGTCATTTGACAGACTTAATGGTTGGATTGGCAGTGATTTGTTTGGTACACATCATATTGTTCTCGCTTTTTTGATTTTCAGCGTCACCGGAATGCTATTGGGTATGATGCTAAAGCCTTCTATTATGCCTGTCGGCAAAATTAAAACAGCAAATACCAATGCAGTATCTTTTAAAGAACTCCTGTCTGAAAAATCTGTATGGCAATTTTTAGTGTGCGTGACTTTATTACAAGCGGCACATGCAGGTTACTACAGTTTTGGCTCCATTTATTGGGAGAAAGCAGGTTATTCTTCATCAACCATTGGTTATCTTTGGTCATTGGGAGTGGTTGCAGAAGTTGTCGTTTTTACATGCAGTAATCAATTATTCCGCCGCTGGAGTGCGCGTAATCTATTGTTACTATCCTGTATTTGTGGCGTGTTTCGTTGGGGATTGATGGGAATATCTACCGAATTATATGCTTTAATCATTATTCAGATTTTGCATTGCGGTACTTTCACTGTTTGCCATCTGGCTGCAATGCGATTTATTGGTGCCAGAAGAGAAAACGAAATTATTCGGTTGCAGGCAATCTACTCCGCTTTAGCGATGGGAGGCGGTATTGCAGTCATGAGTATAGTTGCCGGTTTCATGTATGAACGCATGGGCGGTGGCATATTCTGGGTTATGGCATTGGTTGCTTTGCCGGCATTTTTTCTGCGGCCAAAAGTAGAAGCCCATGCGCATTAATTAAATGCGAAAATGATAAAAGGGCATTAACAGGGATTTTTATGCCACATATAAACTCCGTTTAAAATAACGGAGTTTTTTTATCATAAAAATATTGTCTAAAAATATTGTGGATGATCAAGATTCACTCACTCACCTTGCACTCTGCAAATAATCAACAACACTAATAAATGACCCGTTTTTATTATTCTATCCCCAGAGCTGGATGGAACTGGCTCTTTATCGCTTTCTGGAGGTGAATACCATGCTAAAACGTAAGTACCTGACTCAGCCTGAGATAGAGATTCTGCTCAGGGAGTTGGGCAAGCATGCCCATGCGGAACGTAATATATGTATGATGTTTATGTCTTTTATTCACGGCTTTCGAGTTTCTGAACTGTTGAGTCTGAAACTGTCGGATGTGGATTTGGATGGCAGAAGCCTGCGGGTACAGCGGCTGAAAAATGGCTTTTCTACCATTCACCCTATGGTACAACGTGAAGTCCAGCTTATTCGTCACTGGTTGGTATATCGACAGAATTATTTATCAAAAGCTCCGCCACACCAACAATCCGGGGAAGAGGCAGACTGGTTGTTTCTCTCCCGCAATGGTCAGCGCATGTCGCGGCAGCAGATGTATAAAATCATCCGGCAGACCAGCCAGAAGGCCAGATTGTCGATTTGCGCGAATCCGCACATGTTGAGGCATGCCTGTGGTTATGCACTGGCGGACAATGGTGTCGATACCCGTTTGATTCAGGACTATTTAGGCCACCGTAATATTCGTCATACTGTCCGTTACACTGCGAGTAATGCGGGTCGCTTCGAGACGATATGGGATCAAAAAGGAAAACGCGCTTACTTGACAATTAGTACCAAACTGTCAAGTCACCTAAAATGGCTCTTCTTAACTTTAGTTTATGTTTTTCTCCATCGGCAAAAATCAACTCAGCTTATTGATTCTTAACTAATAAATTTTCCTTGTTTTTTGTCTTTCCTGACGATGCCAGTCAATTTATTTCTGATTGATTTTTCTATTTATTTTCCCTCCCTTACATAGTATTCGATATCGAAAGAGTAATTCCCTGCATTGATCAATCTTCAGTGGTCATTTTGTCTATCAATCTTGTTTTTTTGGATAAATCCTCCTTAGTTGACAGTTTGGTACTAATTGTCAATTCATCTGGTGGATAACAACACATGTGGATAGCAACACCGCTCTGGGATGAGTCAATAGCACTGACGTCTGAGACGTCCGTCGAGGATAATGTTGATTCAGAAGGTTGATAAACATGCTAAAGAAACAAGGTAAGCAGTGGACAGATAAACAGCGGCATCGCCTCAAGCAAATGGCCTGGATAAATATTTTTGCGCAAGTGGCCTTCCCTGTGGCGGGAGCGTTTACCCCCGCCTTGGCGATAGCCAAAACAGAACATGTTGCACAAGAAATACAGCATCATCAGCAAATCCGGTCTTACCGTCTGATGGCTGGCGAAAGTGTCAAAACCGTTTCCAAGCGGCACGGCATGACTGTTTCGGCGCTGAAAAAACTGAACCAGCACCGGGCGTTCAACAAGCCGTTCTCCGCGCTGGGGGCCGGCGATGAGATTGAAGTGCCTCATACCAGCACGGATAAGTTACTGTCGGAGAGCCTGACACGTGCATCGGCCGTCAGCCAGCCTGAACACGGCAACACCGAACACTGGCTGGCAGGAGCGGCTTCCCATGCCGCCGGTATGCTGAAAAGTGGCAACATTGTGGACAGCACCAAAAACCAGTTACGCGGCATGGCACTCAGTGAGACCAATCAGACAGTGCAGAACTGGCTGCAACGGTACGGCACGGTCAAAGTGCAGGCCAATATGGATGACCGCGGGCGACTGGAGGGAAGCCAGTTTGATATGCTGTTGCCGCTTTATGACACCGAAAAACAGATGGCCTTTACCCAGTTTGGCCTGCGCCATATTGACAGCCGCACGACTGCCAACGTCGGGCTGGGGCAGCGCCATTTTCTTGATAGCGCCCTGTTAGGCTATAACGCGTTTCTTGACCACGACATTACCCGTGACCATACCCGTTTTGGCGTCGGGGCAGAATACGCCCGTGACTTTATGAAATTCGGGGCGAACGGCTATTTTCGTGCCAGCGGCTGGAAAGACGGCAAGAAACTGCACGATTACGAAGAGCGCCCTGCCAACGGGTTTGACGTTCGGGCAGAAGGCTATATTCCGTCCTATCCGCAATTGGGCGGCAAACTTATCTATGAACAGTATTTCGGGGATGAAGTTGGTTTGCTGAGCGAAGAGCGTCGGCAGAAAAACCCTGCCGCCTTTACGCTGGGTGCCAATTATACCCCCATTCCATTGGTGACGTTAGGGCTTGACCGCCGGCAGAGTGCCTCCGGCGGCGGGGAAACTTTGTTTAATTTCGGTCTGAACTATGAAATCGGCACCCCATGGTCAAAACAGGTAGATCCCGATGCCATGGCCTTTAAGCGCAGTCTGCAAGGCGGACGCTATGATTTAGTGGAGCGCAATAACCAAATCGTGCTGGAATACCGTAAAAAGCAACTGATACGCCTGATAATGGAAAACCAGATAAGCGGGCGCGGCGGAGCCGTGATGCCGCTGAATGTCAGTGTCAGCGCCAAGCACGGCCTGAAAGAGATTGTCTGGGATACTGCGGCGCTGGTGGCCGCCGGCGGCAAGCTGGAAAATGCCAGTACCCGTACTGCCGGTTTTGCGACTGAATCCGTGCGTGGCGGCACCCATTACCTGCTGACCCTGCCGCTGTATCAGGAAAAAGGCAACAACATCTACAGCCTGTCCGGTATTGCCTATGACACACAGGGCAATGCGTCTGAGCGGATGGAAGCCCAGATTATGGTAGTGGCATCCGCCGTCAATCCGGGTGGCTCCGGCTTTGAACCCGCCAACAAATCCATGGTGGCTGACGGTAAGAGCCAAACCATTATCCGCCTGAAACTGACGGATAATGACGGAAAGCCGGTCAGCGGCGCGGCGGGCAATATCACGTTTGGCGAGGATAAAAGCTTACTCACTGGCAGCGGCAAGGACAAAGATCCCGTACTGGGGAGTGAAATCCGCGAAGTGCCGGCAGGCAGCGGCATTTATGAAATCACTGCCACCGCGGGCACCAAAAACGGCAAATGGAGCCTCACACCAACAGTGGACGGACATGCCCTGACCCCGACAGTGGTTGATTTTGGGACGTCGCTGTCAGAGATGATTGATACGGATAAAACTGAATTTAAACCGGCAAACGGGACACTGAATCAGGAAGGAGACAGTACTGAGATTATCCTCAACCTGAAAGGCAAGGATGGCAACCCCATCACGGGTGTGGCAGATAAAATCAGGCTGACTGATGACAAAAGTGAGTTGTACGGTCAGGCACCCAACCCGACATTGGGTGACATCCGCGAAGATCCGCCCGGTAGCGGCACCTACAAGACCAAAGTGACTGCGGGCAAGAAAAAAGGCATCTGGGCACTCACCCCAGTGGTGGATGGCAAAGAGCTGAAACCCACCCACATGACTTTTGGACAGTCACTGGCGGACATTGTGGATATCCAATACTCAGCCTTTACCCCGGCCACCAACGTGCTGACTGCCAACAATGAAGACAACACTATCATGACCCTGTACCTGAAAGACAAGGATGGTAAACCCATTCCGAACGCCAAAGACAGTATTACGTTCGAAAACAATGGTGACCAGTTGACGGGCGACGGAAAAAACAAGCCGACTATCGATAAAGTGTGGGAAGAGCCGGAAAACAGCGGAATTTACAAGGTGAAAGTCAAGGCGGGTGACAAAACCGGCCAGTGGAAAGTCATCACTAAGATAGACGGTAAGCCACTGGAGACGCCGACCGAAATCACTTTCGGCACCTCAATCGCGGATCTGATAGATCTTAACAAATCTGAGTTTATTCCGGAAAAAGGCAAACTGCCGAATAAGGGGGATACCACTGTTATCCGGCTGAACCTGAAAGACATCAATGGTCATCCGGTCACTGGCGTGGAAGACCATATCAACCTGATACCGGATAACCATGAGCTGTACGGCAAGGGGGAAATGCCCACTCATGGCAAGGCCAAAGAAGTGCCACCGGGCAGCGGGATCTATGAAGTGCCCGTCACTGCCGGCGAAAAGCAGGGACAATGGGTTCTGACACCAGAGGTCTTCGGTAAGAAAATGAAACGTCCGGCTACCGTTGACTTCGGGCAAACACTGTCAGAAGCACTGGACTCACAAGGTTCCACCGTTGCACCGACGGATGGCAGCAATGCCCTGCCTGCGGATGGTATCTCCACTAAAAAAATTCGCATTGAGCTGAAAGATAAGCAAGGCCATCCATTGACTGGTGCGAAAGACAGTATCAGGGTAGCTGGTATTGGTGGGCTTAAAGGAGAAGGCAAAGATCCGCAAATAGGTGAAATCAGGGAAGTCTCTGAGGGAATTTATGAAACTGTTATTACCGCGGGTAATAACACTGGTAACTGGACGCTGGTTACCACCGTGGACGGCACGGATATGAAGAAAGAGACAGTGCTTGAGTTCGATACGCTTAATGCTCCTTCGATCAGTCAATTAATCGTGATCGGCAATATGGAATTGGGCGGGCAGCTAAACGCGATTTATCAGTTTGAGCCTAATGGCGGGAATGATGACGACCATTCGTTCTTTGTCTGGGGTGCAGAGAATACGACCGCGGAGAAGGCGAAGTCGCTGGCCAAGGCTGCTGATATCAAAGAGGGAAAACTGTCCCGGATTCAAGTCACCCAAGAAGGATTAATGCAGTTTGGCAATGTGACAAAAAGAGGCAAAGTACCTGTTTATACTATTCCGCCAGAGGCCAACGGCAAGATACTCGAATTGTCAGTACTGGCGGCTAATGCGGTAAACATTGGGGAAAGCACCGTCAACACGGTGGTATTACGTAAAGGAGAACCCGGTAATCAGGTCAAGGGCGGCAATAATCAGGGGGGAGTGGCTGATCCGAGCGCCAAACCGAGCATCGACAAGATTGTCTTGAGCGGTGATTTGGAAATCAATAAACCCCTGACAGCGACCTATACCTTTAATGATAACGGCGGGGATGCGACAGATAATTCCCAGTTTGTCTGGCATGACAAGGAAGAAGCGCCACAAGATTTTCAGCCAGTACCGGACACATCCGGTATCCTGACGAAAAATCTGGTACAGGACGATGCCGGGAAAACCATCGCCATTACGGTTAAGCCCATTAATGGTAAGCAAGGTACTGGGGAGCTTAAAATGGTGGATACAGGCATCATTGATCCCGACATTAACAAAACCGTATCCAAGGGGGGAAAACTGGGGACTATCCTTGACCCTGCGGCGAAGCCCGCCATAGAGGATCTGATGCTGAGTGGTAAACTGTACATTGATGAAGTATTGACCGCAAATTATACCTTTAACCCCCAAAATGGCGATATCACAGATAACTCTGAGTATGTCTGGAAACGTTTTAAACCCGGATCAGTTCAGCGGGAAGATGTATTGGATCCAGAAGCCAAGGGAATTGTAGACGGGAAAAAAATCCCGAGTGGAAAAATAACTTCCTATACTCTGGGGAATGATGATATCGGCAAACTGTTAGAACTCACCATTACACCGAAGAACAGCCTTAATGGGACTGGCGAACCTGTCGTGATCAATACAGGGCTGGATAATTCTGTGCTTGAAGGCGGAGACAGCCAAGGTGGCATAATTAACCCAACTTTGGGACCTATCATTGAAGGATTAACCATTAACGGTACGTTGGAAATGGGGAAAACCCTTACCGGTTCGTATATCTTTAAATCTAATGGTGGGGATGACAAGGATAATTCGATTTTTGCCTGGGGTATCAAATATCCGGCATCCGCTGATCCGAATGCCCCTAAGTCACCGGAAGAGTCAGTATCCGATTTAGGTCAGGATCCAGTCCATGTTATTAAACCAGATAAGAGTGAGTCGGTGCCTGAGTATACTCTGCAACCCGAAGACAGTGGCCGGATTATTCAACTCGCGATGGTTCCCCGTAACATATTAGGTATACGCGGTGAACAAGTTGCAACGGATACCAAACAGGAAACTCAAAAAGGTACTGTCACGGGCGGTAATTCGGATGGCACCATAAAAGGTGTTGCGGGTGATTTCGGGATAACCTCAAATAAAACTGAAGAGGATGCCGATGGCACTCCAGCGGTTAAAGTGAAAAATACTGACTCTGATCCTATTAAGTTCACCATCAATACTACAGGAGCAGATGGAAAATCCGTTGGCGGTGTGCCTGTGACCATCAAGATGACCGCCATGAACCGTCAAAAAGCTTCGGACAAAGCCACGGTAAAATTGGATGCGCAAAAAGGAAAACTGGAGGGTAAAGACAATGCTTACAGTGGTTATACAGACGAAAAAGGTAATCTCGTTATCAATATGACAGATCCTAACGGTATTGGAACAAGGACAACGCTTTCAGTAAAAGTTAATGACGGAGCCAATCTCCCACCCAAAACATGGGATGTTATTTTTACCGTGATTACCAGCCCAGATACGGATAGGGCCAACTATTGGGGACATATGGAGGAAACGATTAAGATTGGTAATTATTCATTCTATCGGCCACACTTGAGTTCGGAGATGCGGGCTGGAGGAATAAATAATTCTGAAATAGCTGATAAGTATAATAATCATGAATCATGGGGCAAAATAAGATGGAATAGGACAAGTAATTATTGCCAGAAGACCTTTAATGCGTCTCTGCCCACTATTGCAATAGCAAGAGAATTGGCTGAACATAATTTAAGTACTCCCCAAAATAATTTGTATACTGCATATGGTTGGCCAGTTAATAATACTGTCAATTACCCTATCTGGACTTCAGAATATGCTCCACAGGCGCCAGCCAATATAGCCGTTGTAAACTTAGTTAATAATATTACTGGGCATAGTGGCAGTAGTAATTCCGATGGTGGCGGTCTGTATATTCCTATTTGCCGCAAATAAAAATCTCATAAAAATTTCAGGGCACTTTAATTGCTGCCCTGAAACCGACATTACTCAAATCATATTTATTTTATAATTAACGAATTAACGTTTCAGTGCTTCCGTTAATTCTTCGCGCATGTGAGACAAAATGTCTTTAACAATACGCGGACTGCCTGCAACGATGTTGCCGGAGTTGATATGGTTATGACCACCGACGAAATCAGTGACGATACAGCCGGATTCACGTACCAGCAATTCTCCGCCCATGAAATCCCATGGTTTCAGACCAATCTCGAAGAAACCATCTACACGTCCGGCAGCAACATATGCCATATCCAGTGCCGCAGAACCTGTACGACGGAAGTCTGCACAGCGGTCAAATAATTTACCCAGCACATTCATGTAAGGGATAGTGTGCTGTTTTGCTTTGAACGGGAAACCAGTAGCAAGAACAGTACCTTCCAGATCGCGGGCCTTAGAACCACGCAGGCGATAACCGTTCAACTGAGCACCCTGACCACGTGTTGCGCTGAACAGTTCATTACGCATTGGATCGTAAACCACGGCCACTTCAGTGCGTCCTTTAATGCGCACGGCAATGGAAACAGCAAAATGTGGGAGACGTTTAATAAAGTTGGTGGTGCCATCCAGTGGATCGATAACCCATTGGAAATCGTCTTCTTCACCTAAATGCTCACCGCTTTCTTCGGTGATAATAGTGTGTTTAGGATAAGACTTGCGAATAATGTCGATGATCAGCGCTTCTGCTTCACGGTCAACATTGGTGACGAAATCGTTACTGCCTTTTTGGCTTGCCTCTACGGCATCAGGGGTTTCGTAGCTCTTGGCAATATAGTTGCCGGCTTTACGCGCTGCGCGTATAGCAATGGTTAGCATCGGATGCATGGGGTATCTTCCACCAGGATTTTAAAGAACGGGAAACAAATCGGCGCGCAGTATAGCAGTAGTTCGGCAAAATGACTAATGCTGTGTTAAGATATTCGACTCTTATACCGAATCTAAAAGCCGTCATGTTAGAGAATATCCGCATTATTCTGGTAGAAACTTCCCACACGGGTAACATGGGATCAGCCGCCAGGGCCATGAAAACAATGGGATTATCCAATCTGTATCTGGTGAATCCGCTTATTCAACCTGATTCTCACGCCATCGCGCTTTCAGCCGGAGCAAGTGACGTCATTGGTAATGCAATGATTGTAAATACGTTGGACGAAGCATTAGCAGGGTGTGAATTGGTTATCGGAACCAGTGCCCGTTCACGCACCCTTTCCTGGCCAATTGTCGAACCACGTGAATGTGGTGAACGCTGTGTCAAAGCGTCCAGCCGCTCGCCGGTTGCGATTGTATTTGGCCGGGAACGTGTTGGCCTGACGAATGAAGAACTGCAAAAGTGTCATTATCACCTTTATATTCCAACCAACCCGGAATATGGTTCTCTGAATCTGGCAATGGCTGTACAATTGGTCAGCTATGAAATTCGCATGGCACACCTTGCATCTCAGGATCAGGAACAGCCAGACAAAGCCTCTTCTTCAGAGCATGAAACTGAGTATCCACCTATCGAAGATATGGAGCGTTTTTACCACCATCTTGAGCAGGTATTGAGTGAATCCGGCTTCATTCGCAAAGCGCACCCTGGTCAGATAATGAACAGGCTGAGACGACTGTATACCCGAGCACGGCCAGAAACTCAGGAGTTGAATATCCTGCGTGGTATACTGACTTCTATGGAGAAATGGGATAAAAAATAATTTAAATACAGATGGTTAGTGTCGCGAGAAACAACCGGGAAACACAGGTGAAGAAGATGAAGATCAATCAAATAATAGTTGAGTAAAATAGTAGGTTAAATAGTTGACTAAAATACTCAGGAATGTCACAATTTGACCTATATTTCACCATGGAGTTTTTGTTATGAGACTGACATCAAAAGGACGTTATGCGGTAACTGCCATGCTAGATGTGGCGTTGCATTCACAAGAAGGGCCGGTACCATTAGCCGACATTTCTGAGCGTCAGGGAATTTCACTTTCCTATCTGGAGCAGTTATTCTCCCGCTTACGTAAAAATGGTCTGGTTTCTAGCGTCCGTGGTCCGGGTGGCGGTTATTTGCTGGGCAGAGATGCAGGCAAGATTTTCGTTGCCGAAGTTATTTCAGCTGTTGATGAATCAGTTGATGCGACTCGTTGTCAGGGCAAGGAAGGTTGTCAGGGCGGTGACCGTTGTTTGACTCATGCTTTATGGCGTGATCTCAGTGATCGTATTACGAGTTTCCTGAGCAGCATCAGTTTAGACGAATTAGTGAAGCACCAAGAAGTATTAGACGTAGCTGATCGTCAAGACAGCGATAAGCGACGTACACCTAACGGCAGACCTCAAGAGACGATTAACGTTAACCTGCGTGCGTAATCTTGTGGCAAACACTTGTTGTAGCAAATAAAAGTATTAAAAGTGTCTTACGGAGCATGTGAGCAATGAAATTACCCATTTATTTGGACTATTCAGCAACAACACCAGTTGATCCGCGTGTTGCTGAAAAGATGATGAATTATCTGACAATGGACGGGATTTTTGGTAACCCAGCTTCCCGTTCCCACCGTTTTGGCTGGCAGGCTGAAGAAGCGGTTGATATTGCGCGTAATCAAATTGCTGATTTGATTGGTGCAGACCCGCGTGAAATTGTGTTCACTTCAGGCGCTACAGAATCAGATAACCTTGCTATTAAAGGTGCTGCAAAATTTTATCAGAAAAAAGGCAAGCACATTATTACCAGCAAAACTGAACACAAAGCGGTTTTAGATACTTGTCGCCAGTTGGAGCGTGAAGGTTTTGAGATAACTTACCTTGCACCAATGAGCAATGGCATGATTGATCTGAAAGAGCTGGAAGCCACCATGCGTGAAGATACAATTCTGGTTTCCATCATGCACATCAACAATGAAATCGGTATTGTTCAGGACATCATGACCATTGGCGAAATGTGCCGCAGCCGTGGCATTATTTTCCATGTCGATGCAACCCAAAGTGTGGGTAAATTGCCTGTTGACCTCAGCAAACTGAAAGTTGATTTGATGTCTTTCTCAGCTCATAAGCTTTATGGCCCGATGGGTATCGGTGCGTTGTATGTCCGCCGTAAACCCCGTATTCGTATTGAAGCCCAGCAACACGGCGGTGGTCATGAGCGCGGGATGCGTTCAGGGACATTGCCTGTTCACCAGATTGTTGGCATGGGTGAAGCTTACCGTATTGCTAAAGAAGAACTGGAATCAGAAGCACAGCGCCTGCGTGGTCTGCGTCTGCGTTTGTGGAACGGTATCAAAGATATTGAAGAAGTTTACCTGAACGGTGATTTGGAACTGGGAGCACCACACATTCTAAATGCCAGCTTCAACTATGTTGAAGGTGAGTCATTGATGATGTCATTGAAAGATCTGGCAGTTTCTTCTGGCTCAGCATGTACTTCCGCGAGCTTAGAACCTTCTTATGTCCTGCGTGCATTGGGCATGAATGATGAACTGGCACACAGTTCTATTCGTTTCTCTTTGGGGCGTTTTACCACAGAAGAAGAAATAGACTACGCAATCAAGTTGATTCACGACGCGATTGGTCATTTGCGCGATCTTTCTCCATTGTGGGAAATGTTCAAACAGGGTGTGGATATCAGCACCATCGAATGGTCTCATCATTAATCAGACGGTTTCAGGAGTAACGAAATGGCTTACAGCGACAAAGTAATTGATCACTACGAAAACCCACGTAATGTTGGCTCATTCGATAGTGAAGACCCTTCAGTTGGCAGTGGCATGGTAGGAGCACCGGCTTGTGGTGACGTCATGCGTCTGCAAATCAAGGTCAACGATGCAGGCATCATTGAAGATGCACGCTTTAAAACCTATGGCTGTGGCTCTGCGATTGCATCCAGCTCTTTGGTCACTGAATGGATGAAAGGTAAATCGTTAGAACAGGCTGAGGAAATTAAAAACACTCAGATTGCTGACGAGTTAGAACTGCCACCAGTGAAAATTCATTGCTCTATTTTGGCAGAAGACGCGATCAAAGCCGCTATTGCTGATTACAAAAGCAAGCGCCAAGCCAAATAACTCTTTTCGCAAAAAGAATAGAAAATAATTCTGGTGGATATTGATTCAATATCCACCTTTACTAGTTTTAAAGTGAGGTGTTGTATGTCAATTTCCCTGACAGAAAGTGCAGCCCAACGTATTTTGTCCTTCCTCGACAATCGGGGAAAAGGTGTCGGGTTGCGTTTGGGAGTGAGAACATCCGGCTGCTCAGGTATGGCATATGTGCTTGAATTTGCTGATGTGGTTAATGAAGAAGATCAAATTTTCGAAGATAAGGGCGTGAAGGTTATCATTGACGGTAAAAGCATCCTTTATCTTGATGGTACGGAGTTGGATTTTGTTCAAGAAGGCCTGAACGAAGGCTTTAAATTCAACAACCCCAACGTTTCCAGCGAATGCGGCTGTGGGGAAAGTTTCCACGTTTAACCCCGTTTTTTGACTCCGCACTTTGCGAAACTATGTACTTTACGAAACTATGTAATTTGCGAAACCATGTAATTTGCGAAATCAAGAGTAACTTATGGACTATTTTACTTTATTTGGGCTGCCTGCGTGTTATGCGATCGACCGTGAACTGTTGGCAACCCGTTATCAGGAATTGCAACGTCAGTTTCATCCTGATCGTTTTGCCACCCAGCCAGAACGTGAAAAAACGCTGGCACTTCAACAAGCCGCAACTATCAATGCTGGCTACCAGACGCTGAAACATCCCCTGAAGCGCGCAGAATATATACTGTTTCAACAAGGATTCGATCTATCCAACGAACAGCACACGATGCAGGATACCGTTTTCTTGATGCAGCAGCTGGAGTTGCGCGAAGAGCTTGATGCCATTGAGCATAGTTCAGATCCAGAAACAGCGCTATCCGGTTTTTCATCTCGCCTGAATAAAATGATTAAAACTCGTAGTGAGCAGATGGAACAGCAGTTAAATGCTGCCGAATGGTCAATTGCAGCCGATACAGTCCGTAAATTACGCTTTTTAGATAAATTGCAACAGCAGGTTGAACAACTTGAAGAACGGTTGCTGGATGATTTTTAGCTAAATGGCATTGATTCAAATAGCTTTTGGCTGAATGAATTTCAGCTGAATAAGTTTCGGCTGAATAGATTTAAAGAGGCACACATGGCTTTATTACAAATCAGCGAACCTGGTTTATCTGCTGCACCGCATCAGCGTCGTCTGGCTGCGGGGATTGATCTTGGCACAACTCACTCTCTGGTTGCGACTGTCCGCAGTGGTCAGGCGGAAACCCTGGCAGATAGTGAAAACCGTCACTTGCTTCCTTCCGTTGTACAATATTGCAAAGAAGAGATTCTGGTTGGTTGGCAGGCCCGCCAACAGGCTGCATCAGATCCTGTCAATACTGTGAGTTCAGTCAAGCGTATGATGGGACGCTCTTTGGCTGATATTCAGAAGCGTTATCCCAATCTGCCATATCAGCTTCAAGCGAGTGAAAACGGCTTGCCGTTGATTAATACTGTAGCGGGTTTGGTCGATCCTATTCAGGTTTCTTCTGAAATACTCAAATCGTTGACACAACGGGCAGAAGAAACCTTGGATGGTAAACTTGATGGGGTTGTTATCACAGTTCCTGCTTATTTTGATGATGCACAGCGTCAAGGGACCAAAGATGCCGCACGTTTGGCGGGATTGCATGTTTTGCGTCTTTTGAATGAACCGACAGCCGCAGCCATTGCTTATGGTCTTGATTCCGGTCAGGAAGGCATCATTGCTGTTTATGATCTGGGCGGTGGAACTTTCGACGTCTCTATTCTCCGCCTCAGCCGGGGTGTGTTTGAAGTGTTGGCAACAGGGGGCGATACTGCGCTGGGCGGTGATGATTTTGATTGGCTATTGGCAAATTGGATTCGTGAGCAGGCTGGCATTATTGATAACGATCACGGATTGCAGCGTCAAATATTGGATATTGCCACTCAAGCCAAAATTACCCTGAGTGAAGCAGATAGCGCGGAAATCAGCATTGCTGGCTGGCAAGGTAGCATTACTCGTACTGAATTCAATGAGCTGATTACGTCTCTTATTAAACGCACCCTGCTTTCTTGCCGCCGGGCACTGAAAGACGCGGGCGTAACGGCAGATGAAGTCCTGCAAGTTGTTATGGTTGGTGGTTCAACGCGAGTGCCATTTGTGCGCAGCATGGTGGGTGAATTTTTTGATCGAGAGCCTTTGACCTCTATTGATCCGGATAAAGTAGTGGCTGTGGGTGCAGCAATTCAGGCAGACATTCTGGTCGGAAATAAACCTGACAGTGAAATGCTGTTATTGGACGTGATTCCACTGTCACTTGGCTTGGAAACAATGGGTGGATTGGTTGAAAAAGTCATTCCACGTAATACCACTATTCCTGTCGCAAAAGCGCAAGAATTCACCACATTCAAAGATGGTCAAAGCGCCATGAGCATCCATGTGGTGCAAGGCGAAAGAGAATTGGTCAATGATTGCCGTTCACTGGCGCGTTTTACACTGCGCGGTATTCCTCCGTTACCGGCTGGTGGTGCGCACATTCGCGTGACTTTTCAGGTCGATGCCGATGGTTTGCTGAGTGTCAGCGCATTGGAAAAATCCACCGGTGTTGAGGCTTCCATTCAGGTAAAACCTTCCTATGGTTTATCGGATGAGGAAATTGCCCGTATGCTGAAAGATTCTATGGCTAATGCGCAGGACGATCTTGAGGCACGTAAATTGGCTGAGCAAAAAGTTGAAGCAGCCCGGGTTCTGGAAAGCTTGACGAGTGCGCTGGAAAAAGATGCTGATTTGCTGAGCGAAGAAGAGCAGGTTGCCATTGATGCAGCTGTGCAAATATTAATTGACAGTGCTCAGGGAACGTCCCCTGATGCGATTGAAAGTGCAATTAAACAATTGGACAAGCAAACGCAAGAATTTGCCGCGCGTCGTATGGACACATCAATCCGCCGGGCTTTGGCGGGTCACTCTGTGGATGAAATTTAATTATGCCTAAAATTGTATTTTTACCTCATAACGAACTTTGCCCCGAAGGTGCAGTATTGGACGCACAGGAAGGCGAATCAATTCTGGATGTTGCACTGCGTAATGGAATTGAGATTGAACATGCTTGTGAAAAATCTTGCGCGTGTACCACTTGTCACTGCATCGTCAGAGAAGGGTTTGACTCACTGGAGGAAAGCTCTGAACTGGAAGACGACATGCTGGATAAAGCATGGGGGCTTGAGCCTGAAAGTCGTTTGAGTTGTCAGGCCAAAGTGACCGATGAGGATTTAATTGTTGAAATCCCTAAATACACCATTAACCATGCACGTGAGCACTGACGGAGAACGGAAAATGAAATGGTCTGACAGCCGTGATATTGGCGAAGCACTGTATGATAAATTTCCGGATTTGGATCCAAAAACAGTGCGGTTCACCGATATGCATGAATGGGTTTGTGAACTGGATGGTTTTGAGGATGATCCACAGAAATCCAACGAAAAAATACTGGAAGCTATTTTGTTGGTATGGCTGGATGAATATGAGTAGCGTGAAATTTGCTTAAGACAAAAAATGCGCAACCTCACTGATCCTTGCTCAATAGCTTGGCATAGTCTGCATTTAATGAAAAACTGGCAAACGCCAGTTTTTTTATTAATCCCTCTTACTGTATAACTGAAACGGTAAGCGATGTAACACAGTCAACAAATAAGATAAGAAGCGAGAAAAAATGACAAAGCAAATCATGCCGATAACACTGTCTTATGAGCCAGCTAACGCTTGCTGGGGTGAAAAAGCACTAATCAGTTCCAGTGAGCAAGGGATGACTATCCATCTGGAAGGCAATGGAAAGTTAGGGGCAGTCCAACGCGCAGGACGTAAAATTGATGGGCAAGGAATCCGCAATGTTGCTCTAGTGGGCGAAGATTGGGATCTGGAAAAAAGTTGGTCATTCTGGTTAGGTTTCCGTTCTCCTAAGGGGCTGCGTACAATTGAGTGGCCTCAACTGCCCGTAACGGAAAAACAAGAATTGGAAAGAAGAATCAAATTTGTTGATTGGGTACGCGATACCGTCAACCTCCCAGCTGAAGATTTAGGGCCAGAACAGCTTGCAAAGCGTGCCATTGATTTACTGAGTGGTGTAGCGGGCGATGCAGTCAGTTACCGAATCATCAAAGGAAATGATCTGCGTGAACAGGGATACATGGGAGTACATACTGTCGGTCGTGGTTCTTTCCGTGACCCTGTTTTTCTGACATTAGATTTCAATCCAACAAAAGATGCAAAAGCACCTGTTTTTGCATGTCTGGTCGGTAAAGGCATTACTTTCGATTCCGGTGGGTACAGCATTAAGCCTTCCAATTTTATGGATTCCATGAAATCGGATATGGGCGGTTCGGCAACTTTAACAGGTGCATTGGCTTTGGCAATCAGCCGTGGCTTGACGCATCGTGTAAAACTGTTCCTATGTATTGCAGACAACATGGTAAGTAGCAACGCTTTCAAATTGGGTGACATCATTCACTATCGCAACGGCAAAACCGTTGAAGTCATGAATACCGATGCAGAAGGGCGTTTGGTTCTGGCTGATGGCCTGATTGATGCCAGTGCGGAAAAAGCTCCCCTGATTATTGATGCAGCAACGTTGACCGGAGCCGCAAAAACAGCGGTCGGAAACGATTACCATTCTGTACTCAGCTTTGATGATCAATTGGTCTCCGAGTTATTGGCTGCGGCTGATAGCGAAAATGAATTGTTCTGGCGTTTACCGCTGGATGAATTCCATCGCAGCCAATTGCCATCCAATTTTGCTGAACTGAACAACATTGCGTCACCTTCACATTCAGCGGGAGCAAGTACTGCGGCAGCATTCCTGTCCCACTTTGTAGAGAACTACAAAAAAGGTTGGGTACATATTGACTGTTCAGCAACCTATCGTAAGTCTGCTGTAGAACAATGGGCAGCCGGTGCAACGGGATATGGTGTACGTACTATTGCCAATTTATTGCTGGCTAAAGCGGAATAAAGCTTAAATTAAGTCACTCTTCATTCATCTATTTTGATAGCTCCTCATAAGAGGAGCTATGATTTAACCTTTCAACATGCTTAACTTCAGTTCAAACAGCACTGTTCGGAGATTTTCATGAGTTTGTCAAATGGGCCTGCCGTTACCGAAATAAAGGTTCCAAGTGGAAGCAGAATTACTCTCAGCCAGCCCGAGGAACAACCTGCTCGGCTTATTGAGGCGTTGATTGATTTATTCAAACAGCATAAACCTATTCGGCGTGCTTTTCTGGTCATGGCCCAAGATAAAAGTGTGGATGAAAAGCCCAATTTATTAATTGGCTTGGAATTCAGTGAAGCCACGGCAGGAAATGAAATTAACTTAATGATTCAAGAAGCGGGTGAGCTGGCTTGTGAGTACCTTGACGAAGATGACTCGGTCGACTTTTGTCTGCTTGATGAAAAAGAAAGGGGGATCAGCCATTATCTGATTCAGCATACCCAACCTTTCTACCAGCGCAAATTAGGTAGCTGGTTGCGGGATACCATTCCTGTGATCAACCAATAAAAATCAATCTGCTTGTCATCTCAAAGAAGATATAACGATTAATGTTTGTCCTGTGACCTATTGTAATTTGATTGCAACGAGCAAACCAATATTACGAGAGGTATCCAAAACTCGTTCTTTTATCTTCTCTATATTTTAATTCCTGTATCATATGAATATCTATAAAAAATAATATTACCGGCTATATTCAGGTGAGATATCTATAAATCCGTTTAACTCGAGTTATCTTGTTGTGCATAACTGAGTAAAAATGTGATTTATGCTAAAAAATGATAATTTTCGCTAAGAAAGTTTTAATAAAATATTGTGTTTTTTGTAGGCAAGCAGAAAGTCTCCTCCTATAATCAACACCTATTTTTATTCCTGTCAGATACAGGGTAGATTTGCTCCTCAGTTTTCCTCAGGGGCGTAAAAATTAAAATGAATCATCGCTGAAAGTGCCAAAGAGGTTATCGAATGACGATTGAACGTACTTTTTCCATTATTAAACCTAACGCAGTAAAGAAAGATGTTATCGGTTCTATCTATGCCCGTTTTGAAAGTGCAGGGTTTAAAATCATTGCGGCCAAAATGCTGCATTTGACCCGCGAACAAGCAGAAGGTTTTTACGCTGAACACAAAGGCCGTCCTTTCTTTGATGGTCTGGTGGAATTCATGACCTCAGGTCCAATTACGGTACAGGTTCTGGAAGGCGAAAACGCAGTTCAGCGTCACCGTGATCTGATGGGTGCAACTAATCCCGATAACGCCTTGGCTGGCACTCTGCGTGCAGACTATGCAGACAGTTTTACTGAAAACGCTGTCCATGGTTCAGATTCTATCGAATCCGCAAACCGTGAAATTGCCTATTTCTTCAGTGATGATGAGATTTTCCCTCGCTACTGAGACTTCAGTTACCCGTAGCATCTAAACAGTAAAGTTTGTACAATGTCGCGCCTCACTGATTTTATTTAGTGGGGCGTTTATTATTTTATTTCAATGTTCGTTCGATTTTACCGACATTCTATGCCCAATAGGTTTTAAATCGCCGCCAACAAATGGCAATTGGCAAGATGAAGGAAATATATGTCGGAATCCAATATCATTGGAATAGAATGACCATTGAATTGGCAGTCACCGCATGAAAACTTAGTGCTGAAATATAGTGCTGAAATAAAATCAGCACAGAGCCGAAAGTGTAACAACGAGGCGATGTAAAAAATGTCCCAACTTAACGAAACCGTACCATCTTCAACCTCCGCCGTATCTGTCACTCCTGAAAAGAAAAACGGTAAAATTAATTTGCTCGACCTTAACCGTAAGCAAATGCGTCAATTTTTCCTCGATATGGGTGAAAAACCTTTTCGTGCCGATCAGGTAATGAAATGGATGTACCATTATTGCTATGACGACTTTGAGCAAATGACAGATATCAATAAAGTACTCAGAGCGAAACTGCAACAAGTTGCTGAAATCAAGGCACCGGAAGTTGCAGAAGAACAACGCTCATCTGATGGTACTATTAAATGGGCGATTACTGTTGGCGATCAACAGGTTGAAACGGTTTATATCCCAGAGGATGATCGCGCGACACTGTGTGTCTCATCTCAGGTGGGATGTGCTTTAGAGTGTAAATTCTGTTCTACTGCCCAGCAGGGTTTTAACCGTAACCTGCGGGTATCTGAAATTATCGGTCAGGTTTGGCGTGCCGCCAAAATCATCGGTTCACTGAAATCCAGTGGCCGTCGTCCTATCACTAACGTAGTTATGATGGGAATGGGAGAGCCGTTACTTAATTTGAACAATGTCGTGCCAGCAATGGAAATCATGATGGATGATTTCGGTTTTGGCCTGTCAAAACGTCGTGTAACATTGTCAACGTCTGGTGTCGTTCCTGCACTGGATAAATTGGGTGATATGATTGACGTTGCTCTGGCTATCTCCCTTCATGCACCTACCGATGATATTCGTGACGAAATCGTGCCAATTAACCGCAAATATAACATTGAAGAGTTCTTGGCAGGTGTACGCCGTTATCTGACAAAATCCAACGCTAATCAGGGGCGTGTCACGGTGGAATACGTTATGCTTGATCACGTCAATGATAGTGTTGAACAAGCGCATCAGTTGGTGGAATGCCTGAAAGATACGCCAAGTAAAATCAATCTTATCCCGTGGAACCCGTTCCCAGGAGCACCTTACGGGCGTAGTTCCAACAGCCGGATCGATCGTTTTTCCAAGGTTTTGATGGAATATGGTTTTACAACCATCGTGCGTAAAACGAGAGGTGATGATATTGATGCTGCGTGTGGACAGCTTGCAGGTGAAGTGATTGATAGAACAAAACGGACGTTGAAAAAACGCCTGACGGGTGAACCTATTCAGGTAAAAACAGTCTGATTTTTTGTTTAATATCGATTTTTAGGCTAAAAATCTGGCAAAGTTTGACATATCCTTATAAATGAAAATGGTATGATACGGAAATCAATAATAATTTGGTCTATAGTTTGTTTTAGCTTATTGACGAGCTGTGCGGAACATTCAGCCCGTCGCGGCCAAAAGATCGTTGCCATAGAGACACGATTACAGCTAGGAAAGGCTTATTTGGTGGAACGGGATTTACCGGCTGCCAAATATCATTTTCAGAAAGTCTTGCTGGCGGAGCCGCGTCATCCAGAGGCACATTTAGGGATGGCACTGCATGAACAATATGCAGGCCGGCCGGAAACCGCCAGCCAGCATTACAGAATGGCCATGCAGTATGCGCCAGGAAGTGATACTGTAGTACGTCATTACCATGCTTTTCTCTGTGAACAAAAGCAGTATGAAGAAGCTAAAAAATTGGTCACGGGAAGTGTGGAAAGCAACATATACCCAATAGATTTCAAGTTGCAGCGCGGCAGCAATGAAATTGATTCCCCAGAACACAGTTCGCTATGTGATAAGGGTGAATGAGCGCGGCTAAAGCTAACTTGAAAGATCAAAGGTATAAGCTGCTACATTTGTGATAAATGATTTACTGCATTTGATGCAGTAATAAGATGATTTCGCTACTCAAATTAAGTTATGTGCTCTATTAAGTTAATTTGCGTAAATTCTTTAACCCAGAACAGTACCAGTGTCCTTAGCTAATGAAGACTGAAACTTACCCAGAAGAAGCCAATCTGACAGCAGGTCAGATTCTGCGCCAGGCTCGTGAAAAATTTGAACTTTCTCAGCAAATTGTGGCAGATCGTTTGTGTCTTAAACTGTCGACTGTTCGTGATATCGAAGAAGATACGATCCCGTCAAATCTCACTTCGACATTCTTGCGTGGCTATATTCGTTCTTATGCAAAACTTGTCCAAGTGCCTGAGTCCGAAATCCTGAGCATTTTAGACAAACAAATGCCTACCAAAAACGTGAAGGTTTCTCCAATGCAAAGTTTTTCGGCGGGGAAAAAACGTAAAAAACGTGATGGCTGGTTAATGAAAATAACATGGTTTGTCATCATTGTGTTATTGGGAATGACAGGCCTATGGTGGTGGCAGAATTATAAAGCTCAGCAAAAAGAATTGACTTCAATGGCAGAGCAATCTAGTACCCATGAGCGGAGTGGTGAACATGATTTTGGCACTTCAACGACTATGGCAGATAATTTATCTGTACAGCCGAAAGGAAGCCAATCTGTAGAGACCTCTCAAGAGCCAGTATCACAAGAAAAAGCTTCTCCAGCACAGACAAATACTGGAGCAAACAATGATGCTTCAGTAAATGATAGTGCTTCAATAAAGAATAGTGCTTTAGTAAACAATGGTACTTCAGCTGTTTCCAGTGCTCCAGCATCTACTGCAACAGAGCCAAAAACCGTAACGTTGCCCGTAAATCCACCGACAACAAATACAACTTCAGCGAATTCTGCTGTGAGTACATCATCGGCTGATGTGAATAATATCAAGACCGTAAGCAGCAACGAATTGATGATGAATTTTAATGGAAGATGCTGGTTAGAAGTCAAAAACGCTAAAGGTAAGATATTGTTCAGCGGAACCAAAAGTAAAGGCGAAAGTCTGAAGTTTTCCGATGAATTATCCTACTCACTGAATATTGGTGCACCTGCTCAGGTGAAGGTTCAGTTCCAGGGAAAACCTGTAGATCTCAGTACTTTTGTTAAGAAGGGCGTGTCGGCCAAACTGACATTGAAATAAACACTGGCGAATTTCTTGTGCCAAAGATTCGGGCGGACATTGAAGAATAAGAATTCATGTTCGCCTGTGTGTGTATTATTTAGCTCAGTGTGTATTATTCACCACAGCATAGTTGTAATTTTTATAAACAAAATACAGGGATGTAGGGGAGTAATGTAAAAATGCATAATGAATCACCGATAAAAAGACGTAAGTCCACACGTATTTATGTCGGTAATGTACCTATAGGGGATGGCGCCCCCATCGCAGTGCAATCAATGACCAACACACGGACAACTGATGTTGGGGCGACAGTTAATCAGATCCGGGCGCTCGAACGTGTAGGTGTGGATATTGTTCGTGTTTCTGTGCCAACTATGGATGCGGCTGAAGCCTTCAAATCCATCAAACAGCAGGTCAATATCCCGCTTGTGGCTGATATTCACTTTGATTACCGCATCGCGTTGAAAGTAGCAGAATATGGTGTGGATTGCCTACGCATTAATCCCGGCAATATTGGTAACGAAGAACGCATTCGTCAGGTTGTGGACTGCGCCAGCCACCATAACATTCCAATTCGTATTGGCGTTAATGGTGGGTCACTGGAGAAAGATCTCCAGGAAAAATATGGTGAACCGACACCAGAGGCATTGGTTGAATCAGCGATGCGCCATGTAGATATTCTGGATCGCCTGAACTTCGATCAGTTCAAGGTGAGTGTCAAAGCATCTGATGTTTTTTTGGCCGTTGGCGCTTATCGTTTGCTGGCGCAAAAAATTGATCAACCTTTGCATCTGGGAATTACTGAAGCAGGGGGTGCCCGGGCCGGTGCGGTTAAATCCTCAATTGGTCTGGGAATGTTGTTGTCAGAGGGGATCGGCGACACGTTGCGCATCTCTTTGGCCGCAGATCCGGTAGAAGAAGTTAAAGTCGGCTTTGATATTTTGAAAGCATTGCGCGTCCGTTCCAGAGGCATTAATTTCATTGCTTGTCCGACTTGTTCACGTCAGGAATTTGACGTTATCGGTACAGTGAATGCGCTTGAACAACGTCTCGAAGATTTAATCACTCCGATGGATGTTTCGATCATTGGCTGTGTTGTAAATGGCCCGGGAGAGGCAGAGGTTTCAACGCTTGGTGTTACAGGAGCGAAAACCAGAAGTGGCTTTTATGAAGATGGCATTCGCCAGAAAGAACGCCTTGATAATAAAGATCTGATTGATCAACTTGAAGCCAAGATCCGAGCGAAAGCTTCTATCCTTGATGCCAATAATCGGATTAGCGTTAACCAGCTTGATGGATGATATGCCTGATGCTGGCCCGTATTATTACGAGCCAGTATATAACTTTATCCGGGTATCTGATTGGGTATGTAGCTATAGTTTTTCTTGCTGATTGAACCTTGCGAGTATTCGCTTTTATAATCGACGCCATTGTATAAATATTAATAAGAGATAAAACGTGACAAAAAATATCCCAGCTATTCGTGGTATGAACGATTGCCTCCCTGTTGAAACGGCCGTTTGGCAACGAATTGAATCTACAGTGAAACGTGTGCTGTCAGGTTATGGTTTTAGCGAAATTCGGACACCGATTGTAGAGCAGACCCCGTTATTCAAACGTGCGATTGGGGAAGTCACCGATGTTGTCGAAAAAGAGATGTACACCTTTGATGACCGTAATGGGGAAAGTTTGACCCTACGCCCAGAAAATACTGCTGGGTGTGTTCGTGCCGGTATTCAGCATGGTCTGCTGTACAATCAGGAACAGCGTTTATGGTATATCGGGCCTATGTTCCGTTATGAGCGTCCACAAAAAGGTCGCTCTCGCCAATTCCATCAGTTAGGTGCTGAAGTATTTGGTCTGCAAGGGCCGGATATTGATGCTGAAATGATTTTAATGACTGCCCGCTGGTGGCGTGAGTTAGGTATTGCTGACCATGTGACGCTTGAACTTAACTCTATTGGTTCACTGGAAGCACGTGCAAATTACCGTGAAGCTCTGGTGGCATTTTTGGAACAGCATAAAGAGAAACTGGACGAAGACTGCCAGCGCCGTATGTATACCAATCCACTACGTGTTCTGGATTCCAAAAATCCTGAAATTCAGCAACTTCTTAACGATGCACCGGAACTGTTTGATTATCTTGATGCCGAATCAAGAGAGCATTTTGATGGCCTGTGCCAGATCCTTAATAGCGCAGGTATCAAATATCGTATCAACCAGCGTCTGGTTCGTGGTCTTGATTACTACAACCGTACTGTTTTTGAATGGATAACATCCGCATTGGGTGCTCAGGGAACAATCTGTGCAGGTGGTCGTTACGATGGTCTGGTTGAGCAATTAGGCGGAAAGGCAACACCGGCAGTGGGTTTTGCAATGGGCATGGAACGTATGGTTCTGTTAGTTCAGGAAGTCAATCCTGACTTTGTTGCAGATCTGACAGTTGCTGATGTTTATCTTTCTTCCTTTGGTGAAGGTAGCCAGCAGGCAGCATTGATACTGGCAGAGAAGATCCGCGATCAACTACCAGAATTACGTCTGATGACCAATCATGGTGGTGGTAACTTTAAAAAACAGCTGGTACGTGCAGGTAAGCATGGAGCCAAAGTTGCCCTGATCCTTGGAGAAGACGAAATTCAGGCAGGCAATATCACGGTGAAAGATTTACGTAACGGTGAACAAGAAACGTTGCCACAACAAACGATCGCAGCGCGTTTGACCGAATTGTTAGGCTAAGGAGAAAGACTCTGTGGAAGTCTATACCACTGAAACTGAACAAGTTGACGCAATAAAGCGTTTTTTCGCCACCAACGGTAAATATATTGCTGTTGGTTTAGTTCTGGGCATTGGGGTTTTGATTGGCTGGCGTTATTGGCAGACTCATCAAACAAACCAATTATATGAGACAGCAGCGGAATTTGAGGCGTTGAACACATCGCTGGCGTCGGGATCAAAAGAAAGCATTGCAGCCGCAGAAAAATTCGCTAATACAACGGATAACATCTACGGTGTGATGGCTGATCTGGAACTGGCAAAACGTGCTGTTGAAAAAAATGATTTGGCTCAGGCTGAGAAAAATTTGCTAACCGCATCTGGCAAAGCCAAAGATGAGGACATGCGAGCTATTTCGAACCTGCGTTTAGCCAGGGTTCAATTGGCGGAAGATAAAACAGATGCTGCATTGAAAACACTGGAACAGGTCAAAGGTAAAGGCTGGGTGGTTGCGACGGAAGATCTCCGTGGAGATATTCTGGCGAAAAAAGGCGATATTGCTGGTGCGCGTGCAGCATATTCCAAAGGGCTTGAATCAGAAGGCCCTCAGGTAATGAAAGATTCCATTAAAATTAAATTTAATAACTTATCCAACTAAGGGAGCTAATAACTTCTAATGCAACTGCGAAAAACACTCTTGGTTGGGCTGGTTGCTTCTGTTCTGCTGGCTGGTTGTTCGAGCGAACAGGATACGGTAGAAATGTCACCGTTACCGAAGATTGAAAATCAATTCAATCCCCGTGTTGTTTGGGATAAGTCCGTTGGGAACGGCATCGGGCACTATTACTCTCGCTTATCACCAGCTTGGCAGGGTTCAACAGTTTATGTTGCTGATCGCGACGGTGTTGTCAAAGCGCTGGACATAGATAGTGGCAAAGAATTGTGGGCAACTAATTTGTCCGAGAAAACAGGTTTTTTGTCATCCAACTTGCCGGCACTGCTTTCCGGTGGTTTGACGGTATTTGATGATCGCCTTTATGTTGGTACAGAAAAGGCAAAAGTCATCGCACTGGATACAGAAAACGGCAAAGTTGAATGGGAATCAACGGTTGCCGGTGAAGCCTTGTCACGTCCTGTGGTAGAGAGTGGACTTGTCTTGATTCATACTGGCAACGGCATGTTGCAGGCATTGAAAGAAACAGACGGCAGTATCGTGTGGTCAGTCAATATGGATACACCGCCGTTATCAGTTCGTGGTGAATCGGCTCCTGCTGTAGCTTACGGTGCAGCGGTTGTAGGCGGTGATAATGGTCGTATCAGTGCAGTTTTGCTCTCTCAGGGCGAGCTGATTTGGCAGCAGCGTATTTCGCAGGTAACGGGTTCTACCGAAATTGATCGCCTGAATGATGTTGATATGACTCCCGTCATTTCTGACAATGTTATTTACGCCATTGCTTATAACGGCAATTTAGTTGCAATGGATATGCGTTCAGGCCAGATTATCTGGAAACGTGACTTAGGCTCTGTGAATGATATGGTTGTAACTGATGACAATATTTTTATTGTTGATCAGGACGACCGTATTTTGTCTCTGCGCAAAAGTGATGGCGTTACATTATGGGCACAAAGTGATCTTTTGCACCGTCACCTGACTGCACCAGAAATGTATAATGGTTATCTGGTTGTAGGAGATAGCGAAGGTTATTTGCATTGGTTGAATATGGCTGATGGCAAATTTGTAGCTCAGCATAAGGTTGATGGTTCTGGCCTGTTGAGCCGCCCGGTTGTTGCTAGTGATAAACTGATGGTACAAGCGAAGGACGGGACAGTTTACCTGTATACCCGCTAATTCCAAAACATGTGTTAAGGCTATCCCAATGGATTTTGAGTTGCAGCCAATAATAACGCTGTAGCTTGAAAGATAAAGGGAATATAGATAGTGGCACAAAACTTTACACGGCTCCTGTGCTGACAGTAACAGGGGCCGTTTCGTCTTTTTAATATCCTGTTGTCGTGGACGATGTTGTAATGGACAATGCTGTTGTGGTTAATTTTGTAGTGAACAACGTTGAGTTCTTTCATTTTCAGCAGGATATAGATTTAAATTGAGTCATGAGGCATCAAAAATGATACCTGTCATTGCGCTGGTTGGGCGCCCCAATGTTGGAAAGTCCACCTTATTTAACCGATTAACCCGGACCAGAGATGCGCTGGTAGCGGATTTCCCTGGCTTAACCCGTGATCGTAAATATGGACGGGCAGAGGTTGAAGGGCAGGAGTTCATTATCATTGATACGGGAGGTATTGATGGTATGGAAGAGGGTGTAGAAACCCATATGGCTACGCAATCTTTGATGGCTATCGAAGAAGCCGATATCGTTCTATTCATGGTTGACGCCAGATCAGGGTTGATGCCAGCAGATCATGGGATTGCAAAGCATCTGCGTAGTCGTGAAAAAGCAACCTTTCTGGTAGCGAACAAGACTGATGGCATTGATATTGAAACATCTATTGCAGAATTTTATTCACTGGGATTGGGCGACATTTATTCCATCGCGGCTTCTCACGGTCGTGGAGTCACGCAACTGATTGAACGGGTATTACTGCCTTTTTCCGATAAAGAGGAAACAGAAGAAGTCGAATTAACTGAAGAAGAAGCCAATGCTGCTTATTGGGCAGAGATAGAACAGGCTGAATTGGATGCTTCTGTTGAAGAGGAGCCGGAGGAAGACTTCGATCCTACTACTTTACCTTTAAAGCTTGCGATTGTTGGTCGCCCAAATGTGGGAAAATCTACATTAACCAACCGTATTCTGGGGGAAGAGCGTGTTGTTGTGTATGACATGCCCGGTACAACCCGCGACAGCATATATATTCCCATGGAGCGTGATGGCCGTGAATATATTCTGATTGATACCGCAGGTGTTCGTAAACGTGGAAAAGTCACTGAAACTGTAGAGAAATTTTCTGTTATCAAAACACTTCAGGCGATTGAAGATGCCAATGTCGTATTATTGGTAGTTGATGCCCGCGAAGGTATTTCAGATCAGGATCTTTCTCTGCTTGGTTTTATTCTTAATAGTGGTCGTTCACTGGTTATCGCTGTCAACAAATGGGATGGCATGAGTCAGGAAGATAAAGATCACGTTAAGGACATGCTGGATCTGCGTCTGGGATTTGTTGATTTTGCCCGTGTTCACTTTATTTCTGCGCTGCATGGCAGTGGTGTCGGTAATTTATTTGAATCAATTCTGGAAGCCTATGAAAGTGCGACCCGTCGTGTGAACACGTCTTTGCTGACTCGCATTATGCGTATGGCAGAAGACGATCATCAACCGCCGATGATCCGTGGTCGTAGGGTGAAAATGAAATACGCTCATGCAGGGGGCTACAATCCACCTATCGTTGTTATCCACGGTAATCAGGTGACAGATTTACCTGATTCTTATAAGCGTTATTTGATGAACTATTTCCGCCGTTCTTTAAAAGTGATGGGAACACCTATTCGCATCCAATTTAAAGAAGGAGCTAACCCTTACGCAGGTAAGAAAAATGCGTTGACGGCAACTCAGCTTCGTAAGCGTAAGCGTTTGATAGAACATTTGAAAAAGCGTTAATTACTTTAAGAAACTAAATAATAAAGGGTTATTTTTAACCCTTTATTATAAAAGCATATTCATTTCTATTTCTTATTATTTCCTCTTTCAAACTACAGCTTATTATTGGCTGCAACTCGAAATTCATTAGGTACATGCACCTGAGGATTCATTCTCTTGCCGTTACGCAATAATTCGAAACATATTGGATATAGATAGTTTATACCTGTCGTCTTTCAAGTTGCAGCTTTGTTGGCTGCGTTCACTCACCCCGGTCACATAGTTATCTATGCTCCAGGGGATTAATGAAAGGCTCCTGCCTTTCACCGGAGGCCAGCCTTTGGCTGGGCAAATTCGTTCCCGACGAATTTGTCATTCCCTTGCCGTCGCGCTGCATCTTGAAATCCAATGGGTATAG
>NZ_CAWQTY010000032.1:0-3228 GCF_963897815.1 Xenorhabdus sp. Sc-CR9 | reverse complement strand
TTTGCTCTTTAACAATCTGGAACAAGCTGAAAATTTGAAACGGCCCGTGATGTTACGTGAACTCACGGGTGAATCTCTCAAACACGCCATCCGAAGACACCTTCGGGTTGTGAGGTTAAGCGAATAAGCGTACACGGTGGATGCCTAGGCAGTCAGAGGCGATGAAGGACGTGCTAATCTGCGAAAAGCGCCGGTAAGGGGATATGACCCGTTATAGCCGGCGATGTCCGAATGGGGAAACCCAGTGCAATCCGTTGCACTATCCTGCCCTGAATTCATAGGGGCAGGAAGCGAACCGGGGGAACTGAAACATCTCAGTACCCCGAGGAAAAGAAATCAACCGAGATTCCCCCAGTAGCGGCGAGCGAACGGGGAACAGCCCAGAACCCACATCGGCCCGTGCATCAGTGGAAGCGCCTGGAAAGGCGCGCAGTAAAGGGTGATAGCCCCGTACACGAAGATGCCCCGGCCGTGAGTTCGATGAGTAGGGCGGGACACGTGGTATCCTGTCTGAACATGGGGGGACCATCCTCCAAGGCTAAATACTCCTGACTGACCGATAGTGAACCAGTACCGTGAGGGAAAGGCGAAAAGAACCCCGGCGAGGGGAGTGAAACAGAACCTGAAACCGTGTACGTACAAGCAGTGGGAGCCCTGATTTATCAGGGTGACTGCGTACCTTTTGTATAATGGGTCAGCGACTTATATTCTGTAGCAAGGTTAACCGTTTAGGGGAGCCGCAGGGAAACCGAGTCTTAACTGGGCGTTAAGTTGCAGGGTATAGACCCGAAACCCGGTGATCTAGCCATGGGCAGGTTGAAGGTTGGGTAACACTAACTGGAGGACCGAACCGACTAATGTTGAAAAATTAGCGGATGACTTGTGGCTGGGGGTGAAAGGCCAATCAAACCGGGAGATAGCTGGTTCTCCCCGAAAGCTATTTAGGTAGCGCCTCGTGAACTCATCTTCGGGGGTAGAGCACTGTTTCGGCTAGGGGGTCATCCCGACTTACCAACCCGATGCAAACTGCGAATACCGAAGAATGTTATCACGGGAGACACACGGCGGGTGCTAACGTCCGTCGTGAAGAGGGAAACAACCCAGACCGCCAGCTAAGGTCCCCAAGTCATGGTTAAGTGGGAAACGAAGTGGGAAGGCTCAGACAGCCAGGATGTTGGCTTAGAAGCAGCCACCATTTAAAGAAAGCGTAATAGCTCACTGGTCGAGTCGGCCTGCGCGGAAGATGTAACGGGGCTAAACCATGCACCGAAGCTGCGGCAGCAACATTTAGATGTTGTTGGGTAGGGGAGCGTTCTGTAAGCCGTCGAAGGTGAATCGTGAGGTTTGCTGGAGGTATCAGAAGTGCGAATGCTGACATAAGTAACGATAAAGCGGGTGAAAAACCCGCTCGCCGGAAGACCAAGGGTTCCTGTCCAACGTTAATCGGGGCAGGGTGAGTCGACCCCTAAGGCGAGGCCGACAGGCGTAGTCGATGGGAAACAGGTTAATATTCCTGTACTCGGTGTGACTGCGAAGGGGGGACGGAGAAGGCTAGGCCAGCCGGGCGACGGTCGTCCCGGTTAAAGCGTGTAGGTGGGTGGTTTTGGTAAATCCGGACCGCTGATAACACTGAGGCGTGATAACGAGGCACTACGGTGCCGAAGTGGTTGATGCCCTGCTTCCAGGAAAAGCCTCTAAGCATCAGGTCACACTGAATCGTACCCCAAACCGACACAGGTGGTCAGGTAGAGAATACTCAGGCGCTTGAGAGAACTCGGGTGAAGGAACTAGGCAAAATGGTGCCGTAACTTCGGGAGAAGGCACGCTGGCGGCAGGTGAAGGGACATGCGCCCGGAGCCGAGGCCAGTCGCAGAGACCAGCTGGCTGCAACTGTTTAATAAAAACACAGCACTGTGCAAACACGAAAGTGGACGTATACGGTGTGACGCCTGCCCGGTGCTGGAAGGTTAATTGATGGGGTTATCGCGTTGCGAGAAGCTCTTGATCGAAGCCCCAGTAAACGGCGGCCGTAACTATAACGGTCCTAAGGTAGCGAAATTCCTTGTCGGGTAAGTTCCGACCTGCACGAATGGCGTAATGATGGCCAGGCTGTCTCCACCCGAGACTCAGTGAAATTGAACTCGCTGTGAAGATGCAGTGTACCCGCGGCAAGACGGAAAGACCCCGTGAACCTTTACTATAGCTTGACACTGAACCTTGAGCCTTGATGTGTAGGATAGGTGGGAGGCTGTGAAGTGCGGACGCCAGTCTGCACGGAGCCATCCTTGAAATACCACCCTTGAATGTTTGATGTTCTAACGCTGGCCCGTTATCCGGGTCGCGGACAGTGTCTGGTGGGTAGTTTGACTGGGGCGGTCTCCTCCCAAAGCGTAACGGAGGAGCACGAAGGTTAGCTAATCACGGTCGGACATCGTGAGGTTAGTGCAAAGGCATAAGCTAGCTTGACTGCGAGAGTGACAGCTCGAGCAGGTACGAAAGTAGGTCTTAGTGATCCGGTGGTTCTGTATGGAAGGGCCATCGCTCAACGGATAAAAGGTACTCCGGGGATAACAGGCTGATACCGCCCAAGAGTTCATATCGACGGCGGTGTTTGGCACCTCGATGTCGGCTCATCACATCCTGGGGCTGAAGTAGGTCCCAAGGGTACGGCTGTTCGCCGTTTAAAGTGGTACGCGAGCTGGGTTTAGAACGTCGTGAGACAGTTCGGTCCCTATCTGCCGTGGGCGTTGGAAGATTGAAAGGGGCTGCTCCTAGTACGAGAGGACCGGAGTGGACGCACCACTGGTGTTCGGGTTGTCATGCCAATGGCATTGCCCGGTAGCTACGTGCGGAAAAGATAACCGCTGAAAGCATCTAAGCGGGAAACTTGCCTTGAGATGAGTCTTCCCTTGTCCCTTGAGGACACTGAAGGAACGTCCGAGACGAGGACGTGGATAGGCCGGGTGTGTAAGCGTAGCGATACGTTGAGCTAACCGGTACTAATGAACCGTGCGGCTTAACCTGACAACACCGAAGGTGTTTTGCGGGGTGTTGAGAGAGCGGGTTTCAGATGACAAGAAGCAGCTTGTTCGGGATTGAACACAGGATTTGTCTGGCGGCAAGAGCGCGGTGGTCCCACCTGATCCCATGCCGAACTCAGCAGTGAAACGCCGTTGCGCCGATGGTAGTGTGGGGTCTCCCCATGCGAGAGTAGGGCACTGCCAGACA
>NZ_CAWQTY010000031.1:0-3289 GCF_963897815.1 Xenorhabdus sp. Sc-CR9 | reverse complement strand
AAACGCTTTTCTCCATTTGAAGCGCTGGCGTGGTATAGCGACCCGTTACGCCAAAAACAGTGCATCGTTTCTTGCCGCAGTCCAAATCCGCTGCCTTGCTCTTTGGTTGAGTATTTCATGACGACGCTATCTAGAGAGGTAAAATATCGAGCTGAGTTCATTGACTTGGGCGGAGCAAATGAGCTCTCCAACTCCAGCTTGCAACAACTCCGTCATAATCACTTCATTACGGCGAACTTCACCACACACAAATGTATGAACACCATGCTCTTGAGCACTCGTAACGATTCTACGTAGCAGGCGAATATTCGCGTTACTGGTTGGCAACACAGAAAGAGCTTGATTATTGCGACAAACTCCATTAAATAGAGAGAAAAGATCTGACGTGCCAATAGCCATGAAATCGACCTTTGATGTCGTGAACAAGTCATCAAGCTCTTCCGCCAGTGCTGGAACCTCTAATGTAAATCCAAGCTCAACATGAGAGCGTTGTATT
This sequence comes from Xenorhabdus sp. Sc-CR9, assembly GCF_963897815.1. Lineage (NCBI taxonomy): Bacteria > Pseudomonadati > Pseudomonadota > Gammaproteobacteria > Enterobacterales > Morganellaceae > Xenorhabdus > Xenorhabdus sp. Sc-CR9. The sequence continues at coordinate 2,793 of NZ_CAWQTY010000031.1, read as the reverse complement.
CCTGCCTCTTTCACCATATTGACGAATGAACAGTATTCACTGATAGTGGAAATGAACGGTGCACTGATTTTAACAAGTGTGTCGAATTCTTCCTGAAAGCGACGAATTGCTGCTAATTCTGGTGTCCACTGTTTCATGCACCGTGGCCCACGCACGCCCATGTCCGGGTTTATTTCTGCTGGCACATTTATCCCAACCTCGGCGAGTTCAGTCGTAGTAAGATCGGATAGAACACAACGAATGCTTGACCAGTTCTGCTTGCCCAGCTCAGCTAGTTGCTCATACAGAAAGTTCTCAATCCGGTTAGGATCATGATAAGCAGACGGCTCTTGGCTAAATAGTTGGAAAAGACAGAACTTAAATCTGAAGTATCCCAGTGAATTAATTCCAAATCTACGATAGATTGCGAGGTTTCTCTGGTTCAATACCGAACAGATTGCGCTGACTGGCACTTCCTCCCTAAGAGCCGTCAGGCCATCTTTATTGACGATGCACCTATTTATCTTGTCGAGTTCTCCTTCGTTACAGACAACCAGTCCAATTCCAGATTCATGGAGCATTTTTCGGGCGTGATCCGAAAATTCGCTCTTGGTTACAACAACAGACCTTATTGATGGGTTTGCTATAATCTTACTTGCAACCGCACAATCAAGATTTGGTGTGTAAAGAATATGTTCCAAACCATCTAAAAGTTCACCGGGAGAGTGCGTAATAGTACCCACTGTTTCAGGCTCTGGGGTAATGATGACCTTGCCTGTGGCTCTCCGCGCAGTTGGCTTATTCATAGGTCCTGAAGTAATCATTTTTTATTCTCTAATAATTGTTAGGTTATGTGGCTCAACAAATGTGACGGCATCACCGTGTAGGATACGATCGGTAGCAGAAAGGATTGCAGCACAATAGCCCAGTGTATTGTGGACAAAGGTTTGCAGGATCACTTCGACGATGTCTCCGATGCGTTTAACTAAAATATGTTGCTCCGTTATGAGAAGTACAACACTGCAAGGCTGGCAGGAATAAGCCTTTGATCCTATAGGAGTATTAGTTACATGAATAAGGAATGGTTCAGCAGATTCTAGTGTACTCGCAACATCGATAAGATCGTTTGTGCGAATATCAAGCCCGCGCAGGAAAAACCGTTGTATCTGGTATCCGGGGGGCTGGGTAAGCACTCGGAGTGAAACGGTATTAGAGCTTGTGGCGGGACGGAAACGTAACATGGATTCAGCCACCTGAGAGACTCCTGGTCGTAAGTTGTCCCTGGGATCCTCTGTACGTGAGCCCACACGCTTGGTGCCAAAATTGGAAGATGCGGTATCGGGGTGGACAATGTCTACCTCCGTATGAACCAAAATATCTTGAAGCGCTACGCCTCGGCTTGAGCAATAATCTGCCAGAATGCGCAAACCTGTAGTCCATCCTACACATTGGCAACTGCCCATTGCATAACTTCCTGATAGTTCAGTGGCTACTGCTGTACGACTAGCAAGAAAGTGTTGTGAATTAGCGGTCAAAAGTGCGGGATAAAGAGCAGGAAGAGCAGAATTCTCTGCCGCACCAATGACTACCCGAGCAATGGATTCAAGTTTATCAAGATGGCATCTTGATCTAATGTGCCGACGACTTGTTGCCAACACAGCTAAATCGAAGTAACCGAGATCATTCAGATCACCATCAAGATCACGGAAGTGAATACGGAATGAACGCCCATTTATAGCCAGTGAGCAATTACTACTATCCGTGATAATTTTGCCGAACAGAAGTGGATTAGCCAGGAGAAGACGTGCTTTGAGCTCTTTGAGCGGTCCGCGTTCTATTGCACCAATGCCTTCGCTATCAATTGGATGGGTTAATACATCCGTAATTGGGTATCCAACATCTGTAGTCGCCGACAAATACAAGAGATTAGATCCAATATCTGCTCCCATACCGACAAGTAAGACTCTGCCTGTTTTCGTTCTAACATTCTGATCAAATCCAGCGGATGGCCTATCGAAATGAATGTAAGTCATAATCTGATATTTCCCATTCGTTTTGTTATCACGTCCTTATAGGCACTTAGGTCAGTTACAAGCGTAGGAAAGAGGCTTTTTAGTCGCTCAGTTGAGAATCTGCCCGGTCGAACCAGATGCGGTGGGTTGAAGGAAAAATCCACTACCGTGTTACTCTGAAACGGTCCCGCAGTTTCATCCCAACCGATAGGGCCTCCATCAATGACCAGATCTGCGTGTTGACCGAGATCATTGATCGCTTGTTCGCGAGTAACTTGGTGACCTCCGGTACCCGATATATTAGAGGACGTAAGAGCTATAGGGCCGAAGTCACGCCCAATTTCATACATGGGGCTCATCCCATGGCAAAAAAGGCCAACTGTGGGTGCTCCCATAGTCATTTGCTCGGGAAATAAAGTTGCCGCTGGTGCCTTGAAGAAAACTGTAGTGGTCTTCCCTAAGAGTAACTCGGCGATCAGTTCATCTGAGAACTCTGGTGGGATGTCCGCATAGGTTCTCGCATCATCCGGATGCCCAATACCCAATGTGAGTGGCCCGAACTTAGTTCGCTCTTTCATTTTGAAGATTCGAGCTATTCCGCTTGCACTTGTTGCCGAACAAAAAACACCGTAATTCGTTACGCTTGGAGCTACAATAACGCCATCATTCTTAAGTAACCTCAGCTTCGTTTAAGAATAGCGATATCATTATTCCGTAAATTCAAACTCGGTTTTTTAGGTTGGAATGTATACGCAATGAGGCCTGCGGCGATTTCCAGTAGAAAACCGAGTTGACTGCGATG
>NZ_CAWQTY010000030.1:0-3357 GCF_963897815.1 Xenorhabdus sp. Sc-CR9 | reverse complement strand
GCTGAGCAACAGGGGTTCAATTTCCATGAACACTTCTCGACTAATGTCACTGGTATAAACTTTTCTCATCCCGCCAGTTTACATGAAAAACTATTCAGGTTTAAAAATATTCTGAATAGGTTCTTAGATCATCTGGTGAAAATGCATGACCAGTACATAATGGATATGTTGCGCAAGGGAAAACAAAAATACGAAAAGAAACATCGTGAATTTCGCCAGCGTCAGAAGAAAGCCATTGATACCATGCTGGAGACGACACATTTTCTCCTGAATTGGCTGAATGATAAGCCATTAAACAAAGCGGATTTGTGGCACTGGATTGATGAAAAAAAATTGCTGAAATCGGTGGCAGACTTGCACATCTTTAAGCAGCTGGAAGAGAGTGGATATGGCGATATCCTGCTGGCTCGTTATCCCAGTTTGCGAAAATATTTTCCGGCGTTCCTGCACCTGCCGTTTCAGGCCAAACCAGGAACGGAATTACTTCTGAAAGCGATTCAAGTCATTCGTCAGCTTGATACCGGCGAATTGAAAAAATTGCCTCAAGACGTACCTACTTACTTTATTCCCCGGGAACTTCGGCGTTCGCTGAAAGGAAAAGAGGGTAAAATCCAGCGTAATGCCTGGGAGTTGGGTGTGGCGATTGCAATTAAGGACGCTTTACGTTCCGGAGATCTTTTTATACCCAAGAGTAAACAACACCTCTCTTTTTGGGATTTGATGTTAAATCAGCATCATTGGCAGGATACCCGTAATTCTGCCTACTATGACCTTCAGATTCCCTTCAAAGATCAGATAAAATCTCATTTGCTTCTACGCTTTGATGAAAGCGTAGAAGCAGCAGAACAGCACTTTGAACGGGATAGTTTTGCTGAAATCAAAGAGGGAAAGCTCAAGCTGAAACGTTATGACAAGGCCGATATTCCGCAGGAAGTGAAAAAGCTCCAGAAAGTTATTGATGCCAGTATGCCTTCTATTCGTATTGAACAATTACTCATCGAGGTGGATAGAGAAACGAATTTCACACGCCACTTTATTCCAGTACAACAGCATCAATCCAGGCCACCGAAATTTTATAACACACTGATTTCAGTTTTGATTTCTCAAGCGACCAATTTGGGTGTAGTCGCAATGAGTGCAAGTGTTGATGATATCACCGTCGATATGCTGCGACACGTCTTGCAATACTATGTGCATGAAGAAGCCCTTACAGCAGCCAGTGCCGAAATTGTTAATCAACATCATCAGTTGCCATTCAGTGAAATACATGGAACGGGCCAGACATCGTCGTCCGATGCGCAACGTTTTCGTATCCGGGCTGACAGTTTATTGGCAGCATACTATCCCCGATACTATGGTTACTATGAAAAGGCGATAGGGATCTATACCCATGTATCTGACCAATATTCGGTATACAGTACGAAGACGATTTCCTGTAATCCGAGAGAGGCGTTATACGTCCTTGATGGTCTTCTGGAAAATAACACTATCCTGAAACCCCGGGAACATACCACAGATACGCACGGCTATACCGAGATAATCTTCGCCTTGTGTTATTTGCTGGGATATTACTTTATGCCCAGGATACGTGACCTGAAAGATCAACAACTCTACCGGGTGGAGCGTCATGTCAATTATGGTGTATTTACGCCGCTGTTGAATAAAACTGCCGATCTCAGCATTATTGAAGAGCAATGGGATGAAATGATTAATGTGGCTCAGTCACTCAAAAAACGAACCGCCCCGGCTCATGTGATTGTAGAGCGTCTGACTAACAGTTTTCCTTCTGACAGGTTATCAAAAGCCTTCACCAATCTGGGGCGAATTATCAAAACAGAGTATATCTTACGCTATATTACCGATGAAAATTTACGTCGTACCGTTCAACGCCAACTCAACAAAGGAGAATACCGGCACAATTTGCCCCGCTGGATCTTCTTTGCCAATCAGGGGGAATTTACGACCGGTGATTATGTGGAGATCATGAATAAGGCGAGTGCCCTAAGCCTGGTATCTAATGCGATTCTGTACTGGAATACAACCAGGATTAGCCATATTATTGATGAGCTCCGGCGGCAAGGTGAAACACTGGATAACGAGATACTCGCACACATTTCTCTATTACCTTATAAGCATGTCCTGCCGAACGGCACCTATTTCGTCGAAAGCCTGGCTGAACAGGATGAAGATTAAAAAACTGGCTCCATTTCGTGTTGCTGAGCTTTATACCGTAAGTTTCTGTTCAAATGCTCCCGCTAGTCCTTTCTCTGTTATGCCGGTCAGGGCGGCCATGCCTTTATTGACCGGGCGTTATACCTGCCTAAACAATGGACGGATGACCGGCCCCGCTGTGAAGCCGCCGGCATTCCTGACGCCGTCACCTTTGCCACCAAACCGCAGCTCGCCCGGCAGATGCTGGAACGCGCATTAGAGGCCGGTGTGTCCTGTCGCTGGGTGACGGCAGATGCCGTTTATGGTCAGGATCGTCGCCTGCGCGGCTGGCTGGAGTCTCGATATCAACCGTTTGTGCTGGCGATCCCCAAAAATGAACCGTTGTGGTGGCAAGGGCCCACCTCTGTCAGAGCAGACAACATTGTGGACAGCCTGACGCCTGGGCAATGGGAAAAACCTTCTGCGGGACGGGGAACGAAAGGCGAACGTCAGTATGACTGGATTCGGGTGCCGCTCTGGCGTTTACAACTCAGTGAGAAAGAACGGGAATAGGGCCATTATCTGCGGGTTCGGCGCAGCCGGGATGAAAAACAGGCACGGGCTTACTATGTCGTGTATGCGCGCAGAGAACAGGCGGCTCTGAAAACCCTGGCTCAGGTGGCGGGCCATCGCTGGGAAATCGAAAGTGGCTTTGAGGAAACCAAAGGGGAATGTGGGCTGGATCACTACGAAGTGCGGCGATGGCAGAGTTGGCACCGGCATATTACCTTGTCGCTACTGGCCCATGCAGTCCTCGCGGTTCTGCGGGTACAGGAGAAAAAAAACACCGGTAGGCCGGGTTCCGCTCAGTGTAGCGGGACTCCGTAAGCTGCTGTCAAAACTGATGGAAAAAGCGGGAAAGACAATCGAACAGGTTTTACATTGGTCAGACTGGCGACGACGGCATCAATACTACGCACAACAATGTCATTATCGGAGCCGGGATAACCTTATGATTACAGAACAGTTACGGCTGTAGAACTAAGCGATTGGTGCAGGCAAAGGCGCTGACCAGATGGACTGCCGCCTTGCCGTTGGCTTTATCGAGTGAACGACGCAGGGTTTTGCCATCTATGGCGACGATATCTTCTTCTATTCCTTGAGCCAACGTAGATACCCAGGCGGTGAAACAGTCGGCAAAAGCCT
>NZ_CAWQTY010000029.1:0-3408 GCF_963897815.1 Xenorhabdus sp. Sc-CR9 | reverse complement strand
CAGATGAGTGGCTCAGTGTATGCGTCAATAGCTTCTGAACGGGCTTAAAACCCTAGGCTGGATCAGACTGCATACACCGCGCCAAATCTAATCGTATTTATTTTAACCTATATTTAAGATACAAGGCCGGACAGTGCAGGCCGTCAATGACAATGTCGTTATCGTGACGACTGCGTACAGTGAGTCACCCGTATCCGGTGCGGGCTGGGCGGTGGATGCCATGATTTATTTATTCAGCAATATCGCGTTGTCGGTATCAAGGATAATAATGATGGCACATTCGAAATCAACGGATTGTATCACGATCCCGACAAATACGAACGCATTGACACGGGTGCCAGAATCGACGAACGGCCTATTTCTGTTATCCCGGCGAGTGTCCAACAACCGCCGAACTCAATCAGGATTGAGAGCTTTTCTTTTGTTCAGCAAGGTATTTCCACTACTACTGTGCGGATTGCATGGGAGAAAGCGGACGGCGCGGCGGCCTATGTAGGAGAATGGCGCAGGGACAGCGGGAACTGGATTTCTATTCCCCGTACTGCGTCGCTGGGTTTTGAGATATCCAATGCGTACTCTGGTAGATATCAGGCTCGTATCAAAGCGATCAACTCCTTTGATATCCCCAGCTTATTTATTTCCTCGGAAGAGGTCAATATCGCAGGAAAACAAGGCAATCCGCCCGCCCCCCTGGCATTCAGAACAACCCCGATTTTCTTCGGCATCCAGTTAGACTGGGGATTTTCTGCGAATACCAGCGATACCCTGAAAACGGAGATCCAGTACAGCGAAACCCATGACGGCGAGGGGGTGATGCTGCTGGCGGACATTCCCTACCCCCAGCGAACCCACGCCTTACAGGGACTGGCAGCCGGGGTGGCCTTCTACTTCCGGGCACGGTTGGTGGATAAATCCGGCAACCCATCCCCATGGACAGAGTTTGTCCGGGGAGAGTCGTCCAGTGATGCCAGTTGGCTTACGGATGCCGCCGGTAACCAGTTTATGACCACCGAGGCCGGAAAGCGACTGGAAGGGCAGATTGATTTTACTACTGAGGCCATCATGGAAAATGCATCCCTGATTGGTTCTGTGGTTCAGCATCAATTGAAAGAAAACGGTGAGATGCGAGCCGAGATACTGGAAGTCAGAACCACACAGGTAACCGACAGTAAAGCTTTTGCCGAAAAGATGGAAAAGGTACAGGCCGATGTTGGCAAGAATGCGGCGGCTGTGCAGACCAAGGCGACGGCGGTGTTTGATGTAAGCGGCAACGGTTATGCCATTTATGATATTGGGGCCGGGATAAACTTTAACGGACAATTTTATAAAGCGGGGATGGCTATTAGTACTGAGGTGAAGAACGGCAAAGTTGAAACCCACTTCGCGGTCAGGGCGAACCAGTTTACCGTAGTGAATCCGACCAATGAGAAGTCAGAGCCGGTCTTTGTGATTAAAAACGGGCAAGTGTTAACCAACAGCCTGTTTGTCGAGGATGGCAGTATTACCAATGCCAAAATTGGCAATTACATTCAGTCCAGAAATTATGTTGCGGGTCGATCAGGGTGGAAAATTGATAAAAATGGTTTTGCTGAGTTTGAAAATATCAAGGCGCGGGGGGAGATTAATGCGACGTCCGGTTCTCTGAGAAAAGTCACCATTGAAGAGGATTGCGAAATCAAAGGCACATTGTCAGTTAATAACATCGTTGGCGACATTGTGAAGGTTTACGCAATGGATGCAGGCGACTTGACTATACCCCCTTCACCATTCGACCGCGTTATTGTCATCCCGGCGCTACAAATTTCAGCAAAATCAAGTAAGCAGGCGTGGGTCAGTTTAAATGGAAATGTAATATGTCGGGCGAGGACATATGGTGTTTCTATGCATGGATATACTAACGGTAATGGCCTTTCTGTGGGTGGTTATGTTCCGTCAATTATCACAGGTTATGGAACATTACCGAAAAATACACAAGGGAACATTCGATATTATCAAGAAGGGGATTCGTTCATGATAACCATTCTGGCCTTCAAAGCCTAATCATCAATTTCACAGGAATTTATTATGTACTCACAAGGCGCAATCTCTACGGTGTCCGGCTCGGCTATTGTCCGCGGCACGGGCACCCGGTTTAAATCTAATATTAGCGGCGTTGCCCCGGCACAGTTTATTTTAATCCAGACCGGCAACGGTAACCTGTTACACATGATTCAGGCGGTGAACTCCGATACGGAGCTGGTACTGGCGGATAAGGCCCGCGAGACCCTCCGCAACGTCACCTACCAAATCCAGACCACGGCGCCCGATTCCGTCTCCGATGGCGTCCGGCATATCGTAGCCAATGTCAACTATATTGTTAATTTCCTCCAGAGCATGGACCGGTGGATGTCACAAAATGGCGTGGTGAATGTGACGCTGCCGAACGGGCAAACGGTGTCGCTGCAATCAATACGGGCATTACAGGCGGCTGTAAATGGGACGATTTCGGCCAGTGGCGGGGATTATCATGCCAATTTCAGATTTAAACAGGTGGAAACGCTCCCTATTGAACAAAATGCCGTAATGTTAGTCTCTGCAACCGATAGACCAACCAGCAGTCAGGTAGCCTACACCCGTTATAAATGGTATGGCAATTATATCCATACGGGAATTGTTCGCGGTGGCGGAGCAGATACACTGGGGTATGCCATTGATATTAATCACAGGCGGGCACTACTGGTGAATAGAGGAGGTTTAAAGATAGATTCCGACAGTGATTTTGGAGGAGTCGAGCTAACTAGGCCCAGTAAAACATTTTGGAGAATAGAAGGCGACAATGACAAAAGCGACGTTCTGTTAAACTTTATAGACAGGAACCCGAATGGTTCAAATAGATATGTTCAGACTTTACGAAAAGGAAACGGTACCATCCTGTCATTAGGGGCTAACTGCTGGCGTGATAACAACGGATTTATTAAACAATCCTCCCCCATCATCGAAATCCATCCCGACGGCACCTTTACCACCAATGACGAATCTGAGGGCGCAACAGTCACTAAACTTGGCACCGGTCACTATCAGATAACGAATGTCCTCGGCTATAACGCCGACAAAGCGTGGGGTGTGCATGGGGGTATTTCCTCCCCGAAGAACAACAACGGACTGGAACTCATTTACATTGATGATCAGGTACAGGAAGACGGCAGTATCACCATTGAGACGTTTCACCGTCAGCACAGTCATTTACCGGAGAGATTCCAGAACAAGCGGATAAAAGCCCTTGTGGATGGTGAGAAGGTCTATTATGCCAATGGGGAACCTTGTGACATTCCCGAAGGCCGTCGTTTGGATGTCCGTGTCCAGATGCCGGAAGATTCGGTGTGGAATGTGAGGGGGCTGTCTCTTATCCACACCCCCGAGCCCCAGAGA
>NZ_CAWQTY010000028.1:0-3692 GCF_963897815.1 Xenorhabdus sp. Sc-CR9 | reverse complement strand
AATTTCCAGCTATCATCTGTTAACATTAGTCTTGGCATTTGGGGTAATTGTTTTGATTTTTGGCGAAACCATTATAACAGCCCCATTTGCTGCTTGCTTTTTATACCAAAAAGATCAACACGCTCTAGTTTATTGGCGAGTTAGATGTACTAAATGTTTTACGTTACAGACCGAAATGGTTACATCAGAGAAATCAGCCATAGCAGCATGGAACCAGAGGGCAAATAACGATGATCGGTAAATATATCATTTCAGCCACAATCACCAAAGCGGGCGGATTGCCGGTTAACTGGATGCGCTATTCCGACAAAAAATTATCCAAAACAGAATGTTTGAAACTGGTTGGAGGTAAGCGTCGGGGATTCAATAGTAATCTGGAAGAAGAGGTCAAAGTGGAGTTGAGCAATTTTGAATGTCGGAGGGTAGATGCTAATCGAAAACTTCTGTCTCCATGAATCAACCAAAAAGCTATTTTACGACAACCTGAAACAGTTACTCGCCACTCATCAAAAACTCAATATCTCCATTAAGCCCTATAAATCTAAGCGATCCCTTCCGCAAAATAATCTTTCCCACAAATGGTACGACGAAATCAGTAAATACCTGATTAAACGTGGTCGTACATGGATGATGCCAGAAAAGGTTAAATTTGATTTAAAGGCGACTTATTTAGGCTTTGAAGAGGTTGAATACACGGATTTTGTGACTGGCAAAAAATACACAAAAGAACAGTTGAGGCAAACATCAAAGCTGAATACTGGTGATATGCACTACTACATGAGCCAAATTGAAGCATGGTGTGCTCAGTTCGGGTTGACGCTAACAACCCCGCACGACAGCGAATACATGACACTCAAGAGGTCGCAGGATGGATGTTAAAAATATCTCTCAGCACCCAAATAAATTAATTGGTGAACTCTATGAGGACAACTACCGATTACGCCAGCAGTTGCTGATAACGAGGCAGACTCTGAGTAGTACCAACTCTAGTTTGAGTATGGCTCAGCGTGAACTCAGTCTGCGTAATTTTGATATTAGCTGTATACCGCCAATTCCTATATCACCACAGATTAGAGAATGGATGGATTGGTATGGCATGCCATGGGAAACGTTGTATTGCCAAATTTGCAGGAGTTGGTTTTCTGATTTAGATAGCGCATTCCCATACCATTTAGAGGGTTGCAGGTGCAAATGTAATGAGGAGCAAATCAAATGAGATATCTGACATTCGTAGGCGCGTGGATCGCTATTGCGCTGATTATTGGACTAGTGTTAGGGGGATGAAGTGGCAAAGGCAAAAACGCCGAAGCCAAAGACCTGTAAAATCTGCTCTACTGAATTCACACCGTACCGCTCTACTCAAACAGTTTGTTCCATTCCCTGTGCAGCCCAGCACGGTAAACAAGAAGCCGAACGCAAGGCGGAAAAAGAACGCCGTCGCCAGCGGTCTATTGAACGTCAGGAACTGAAAGCCCGAAGGGAAAAGCTGAAATCCCGATCTGACTGGGAGAAAGAGGCTCAGGCAGCATTTAATAAATACATACGCGCCAGAGACTACGGGAAAGAGTGCGTCAGTTGTGGTTGTAAATTGGTAGGCTCTCATAATTATCTGACTGGCAGCGCTATTGATGCCAGTCATTACAGGTCAAGAGGTTCGGCCTCGCAATTACGGTTTAATGTTTTTAACGTCCATTCATCATGCACCCAGTGCAACCGTCAACTCAGTGGCAACGCAGTTGAATACCGCATCAGGCTCATCAACCGGATCGGCCTCGGCAGGGTTGAGGCCCTCGAATCAAATAACAAACCGCGCAAATTCGATATTGAGTACCTGAAACGGGTGAAACAGATATTCACCCGCCGGGCACGGTATTACGAAAAGCGCAGGAAGAACGAGCATAGGGAGGCTGCATGATCTTCACTGACCTGACCTCAGCCATCGAAGAGGCGCGATATCGGCATGGAGAAACAGGCAAACCATTCACTGTTGTTCAGCAGCACACAGGAGGTATGAAGATTTTAGCTGAACAATGGGTTATGCGAAAACAAATGAGGGTGATGTATTCCACACGTCACGACAGGTTTCATACAGTATTGCCGGGGATAAAATGAATTTAGAATCATTACCGAAGTACTTCTCACCAAAGAGCACCCTATTTAGTGACTCTCCAGCCGCAACCGCTACTGATTCATTTTCAATTACCGATGTTATGGCCTCGCTAGGATTGGCGTCCGCTCAGGCGAGGCTGGGTATTGAACTGTTTTTGGCGAAACAAGGTATCAATAAACCGGATGAATCGGTGGAGAGTCTCTATCAGTATGCACTGACGCAGGTTCACAAGCACCCTGCCATTTCAAAACTCGATGAGGATATTAAGCGAAGTGTTCTGCAAATACTCGCAAATTATGCGTTCCAGGATTATGCGAGGAGTGCATCCAGTAAGAAGCTATGTTCTGATTGCGACGACGGGTTTATTGAAGCGGAAGTGTTTACTACAAAGACGTATACCCCGTGGATGGAAAGAAAACTGGTTGAGGCAAATTTAAGCATGGGCGCGAAAATCATTCCGTCATCATACGCTAAGTTCCGTGAGGTTAGAGAGGTGGTGAAAGTAGTTTGCCCAACATGCAAGGGTAAAGCAGCGGTGAGTCATTCTTGCCGCTGCAATGGACGCGGTGAAGTTCTGGACAAAAAACAGACTGAATTAATTGGTATTCCGGTTTATAAAACCTGCCCTAAATGTTCTGGGCGCGGGTATTCCAGATTGCCAGCCGAAGATGTCAGGCGTGCCATATGTGATGAAGTAATGGATCTACCCGAAACAACATGGAGAAGAAATTTCAAACCGTTCTATGAATCGCTTATTCAAGAATGCTTCAAAGAAGAGGTGAACGCCGATTTGGTTCTATCAAAATTAACAAAGAGGGAAATTATTTCTATATAAATGTTAAATAATAGATAAACCATATTGACGCAGTGGCGAAAATAGCCTATCGTTACCCCAACGATGGGTTATTGCCTCTCGTTGAAACAGAATAGAATTCCATAGCCCCGCACTCGCGGGGTTTTTTGTTGCCTAAAATCCCCTTTGCTTCTCGTCGATTCAGGAAACGATTGTGAATCTCAATGACCTCACCTTAATTAACGACGACGCGCTAAACTTTATCAGAACATTACCGGATAACTGCATTGACCTGATCGCCACTGACCCGCCCTATTATCAGATGAAAGAGCACCAATGGGACAACCAGTGGAAAGATGTCACGGCCTATCTTGCGTGGCTGGATGAAGTGCTTGCTGAGTTCTGGCGGGTACTGAAACCCAATGGCAGCCTGTATATGTTCTGTGGGTCGCGTCTGGCGTCTGATACGGAACTGCTGGTGCGTGAACGGTTCAATGTGTTAAACCATATTATCTGGGCGAAACCGTCCGGCCCGTGGTTTAGGCAGAATAAAGAAAGTTTGCGAATGTTTTTCCCGTCCACGGAACGAATAATTTTCGCTGAACATTATCAGCGATTTGATCACCCGAAAAACAACGGGCATTCCCGCCGGTGCGAAGAATTGAAACAATCCATGTTTAAACCGCTGATTGATTATTTTCGTACTACTTGGAAAGCATCGGGTATCAGACTGAAAGAGATAAATCAGGCGACGGGCAAACAGATGTCCAGCCACTGGTTCAGAAAGAG
>NZ_CAWQTY010000027.1:0-4356 GCF_963897815.1 Xenorhabdus sp. Sc-CR9 | reverse complement strand
AAATGTAATTTTAGTTGCTTAAACCATATTCTTTTTTGTAACTGGTTAATAAAACGTTTTTTTTATAACAATTATTTATAATTTATTTATTTGTGAGGCAGTGATTAAAAAGTAAAATCCATATATGTGCGGAAACATTAACACATTCTATAAAGTTGTTATTTTTCAAGAAGAATAACTTCAAAAGCCATGGTGAATTCTTATATTATCTATTCGAATAATAAGATGATGGTTCGCTATAAAGATAAATAAAATCTAAATGGTGAGATAAAATTTTTATTAGAGGATTGATATCATGAGAAAAGTATTAATGGCTTTTACATTGACAGCACTATCTTTTGGAACAGCAGCAGAATCGTCTTCAGAACCAAAACTCAATTTGGATTCTGGCAACGTGTTTTTTGATATTGATTTTGGTTGGTTGAGAGGAGAGTCGAAAGAATATGTTTATGATGTCGAAACTGGGCGTAAAATGAGTGAGCTTGACTGGAAAATTGGTAATGCCTTAATTGCTAAGGGTAGTATTTCTTGGGATACTTTTTACTGGTTAACGTTAAATGCCAATGGTTGGGTTAAATTAACATCTCGTAATAGTAAGTCAGACGATTACAATTACAATTTGAATAATTCGAAAAAACAATCTCAGAGCGAATGGATCGACAAATCAGTTAGTCCAAATACTCCCCTTAATTACGCTAATGAGTTTGATTTAAATGCTATAACCTGGTTAATTAAACAGCCTGATTACAAGTTGGGCGCACTTCTGGGTTATCAAGAAACTCGTTTCAGCTGGACGGATTATGATGGTTACTATAGTTATGATGGGGGAAAGGATAAAGGAAGTTTTTCTTCTACAGCAGGTATTGGCTATCAACAAAAATATAGCCTACCGTACATCGGATTAAGGGGACAGTATCGCTATCAGGATTTGGAATTTAATATTTTACTGAAATTTAGCCCATGGGTGAAAGCGAAAGATCACGATGAACATTATCTCAGCAATCAGACTTTCTATGAACAATCGGATAGTGTTCGTTATTATGGTGTTGCAATAGATGCAGGTTATTATGTAACACCTGAAATTAAGGTATATACAGCCTTTGTCTGGAATAAATATCATGAAGGTAAAGGTAATACAGTGATGCATAACAATAAAACAGATAAAACTAACTATTCTGATGATGGTTCATCAGGAATTGAAAACCGAAACTATAATATGAATTTTGGAGTCCAATATTGCTTTTAATTTTTCCTATCTACTTGTATTGCCCGGAAAATACCGGGCAATTCTTCTTCTGGGATTTATAACATAATCATGAACGAACCCATCAGGACAAATCTGATCTGAGCCAGCACAGATAATACTATTGTTTTTACGATAAATTTATTAACTTATACCAAAATATCGCTTCACAATCTCTCTCCCAATCTCTATTGATGCCGTAGCCGCAGGAGAGGGCGCATTGCAGACATGCAGTGAACAGCGACCCTTTACAAAATGAAAATCATCCACCAATTTTCCATCAGTGGTAAGTGCCTGGGCACGCACACCGGCTGGACCCGGTGTAATATCTTCCGGCTGTAAATCAGGAATAAGTTTACGGGCATTTTCGGTAAAAAGCTGACGTGAAAAGGATCGGCGCATTTCTGCTACGCCCTCACAAAAATAACGAGTGGCAATCTTCCAGAATCCTTTATAAACCAGTATTTCTGCTAAATCCCGTGGATTGAAATCTGTCTTGTAATACCCCTCACGTTTAAATGCCAGCACCGCATTCGGGCCAACGTCCCGTTTTCCATTGTGCATCCGTGTAAAATGAACACCGAGGAAAGGAAAATCCGGATTGGGCACGGGATAAATCAGATGATTCACCAGATAGTTTTTTCTGTCGTCCAGCACATAATATTCACCACGAAATGGAACAATTTTCATGCCAGTTTCATAACCAGCCAGTTTGGCAATTCTGTCGCTATGCAATCCGGCGCAATTCACCAGAAATTTTGCCTGATAGCAGGTTTGTTGAGATTTCACTTCAACATAATCGCTTTTTTCGCTAATGCCTTGGACTTGCTGCTGATAATGAATATCACCACCTCTGGTCTGAATGATTTCAGCCAGTTTTGCTGCAATTTCCGGATAATTCACGATCCCAGCATTCGGCACTAATATAGCCTCAAGCCCGTTGACGTAAGGTTCACGCTCTTTCAGTTGGGCTTGTGATAGCCGGCTGACTTCAAGACCATTTTTTAACCCTCGCCGATAGATGTTTTCCAGCAAAGGCAACTCTTTGAGTTGCGTTGCAACAATCACTTTGCCGCAACGGTCGTAATATAATCCGTGTTGCTGACAAAACTCATATATTGTACGGTTTCCCTGTTTTGCCAGCCGTGCTTTTAAACTGTCAGGGGTGTAGTAAATGCCGGAATGAACAACATTGCTGTTATGACCGCTTTGGTGAGCAGCAACCCTATTTTCTTTATCCAGTATCAGCAAACGTAAGTGCGGATGTTGCTCTTGCAGGGCACTGGCAGTGCCAAGCCCGACTAATCCTGCACCAATAATAATTACGTCATACATTTTTAGGGTGTTCCTCTTTGTTGTTATTTTTTATGTTATTCAACCTATTACGAAATATGTGCATGGCTCCTGCACTAATAATTAACCCTACGCCTACGAGATCGGTCAGCATTCCCGGTTTAATCAGAAGAATAGCAGCAATTGCGAAGAGAACTCTTTCTAACCAATGAATTTTATACATCCAGAAATTGGCACTGGAGATAGAAAGTGAGTAAATACCAATCAAGGCAGTCAGTATCATATAGCTGATGGACAGAACGTTTAAGTCATCGCCTTGCATTAATAACGCCGGGTTGTACACCAAAATAAAGGGAATAATAAAACCCGGAAACGCCAAACGAACAGCATCCCATGATGTTTGCATGGGATCAGCGCGGGCAATGCTGGCTGCCGTATAACTGGCAAGGGCGACGGGAGGCGTGATATTGGAAAGTGCGCCAAACCAGAAAACGAAAAAGTGAGCAGCCAGTGGCAAAACACCGGCTTTGATTAATATGGGTGACACTGTCACAGAAACGACAATATATAGGGCGGTGGAAGGTAATCCCATACTGAGAACAATGCAAACAACCATCACGACAAGCAGGATCATCCATAGCGTATTGTCAGTCAGGGAAACGATATTGAAAGCAAGGGTAGAACCAATGCCTGTCATGGTGACAACACAGATAATAACTCCGATGGTGGCACAAGCAACGGTAACTTGAATTGCACCACGAGCTGCATCATTCAGGGCGGCAGCTATTTTATTCGGAGTCATGCGAACGGAAGTATCTGGCGTTATCCAACTTGCGATAATAATTGTAATAATGCCGAGAAAACCAGCATAAATCGGTGTTTTTCCGGTTAATAAGGTACCGATTACGATAAACAATGGCAGTAATAATAAACCACGAGCTTTCAATACAGCTTTGACTTTGGGAATATTTTCTTTGCTGATACCTTTTAATCCCTGTTTTTTGGCTTCCAAATCAATGGCAATAATCAGGGCTGCATAGTAGAGCAGTGCCGGAATAATGGCTGCAATCACAATGGTAGTGTAGGAAACACCTAAAAAGCCCGCCATGATAAATGCCGCTGCTCCCATGATCGGTGGCATAATCATTCCTCCCGTTGATGCTGTTGCTTCGACAGCGCCGGCAAAACGGGGAGATAAGCCGATATTTTTCATCAGAGGAATGGTGAAAGTCCCTGTTGTAGCTACGTTGGCAACTGCACTACCGCTGAGTGAGCCGGTCAGGGCAGACGAAATGACAGCAACCTGAGCTGGCCCTCCCCGACGGCGACCGGCAATTGCCAGAGCAAGATCATTGAACAGTGCAGTTGCTCCGCTCACACTTAAAAATGCACCGAACAAGATAAAGGTAACGATTGCTGTTGATGCGGTGGATAAGGTAATACCAAAAATACCTTCGCTGGTCATAAATAAGCGGAACAATAGGCGTTCAAGTGAAAAGCCGGCATGCCCAAATATCCCCATGAAATATTGACCGAACAGGGCATAAACGATGGAAAAAATGGATAAACTCGGTATGAAATAGCCTGTGGTTCTTCTGGCGGCCTCAAATAATACACCTAGGCCGATGACGGACATGGCATAATCTGTAGTGTTGGGAATACTGTTACGCCCGACGTGTAAGTCAGTGTAGGTCAGGGCACGAGCATACTTTGATTAACATTCAGCCAAAGAAAACTTGGGCGCGGTAATCATCACACCAGCTGGCTTTTTTAAGCTTATTTCTTTGGCTTGGTGCCCCGCAATCACATTGCTTGACCAT
>NZ_CAWQTY010000026.1:0-4368 GCF_963897815.1 Xenorhabdus sp. Sc-CR9 | reverse complement strand
AACGTGATGAGCTTCATACCTTCAAGGTTATCCCCAACCGATGGGTGGTCGAGCGTTCATTTGCCTGGCTGGATAAATGCCGCCGCTTATGGAAAAACTGTGAACGCTATTTAAATACCAGCCTTCAGTTTGTTAATTTGGCCTTTCTTATCCTATTACTGCGCAGGAAAAATTCTGAATAGGTTCTAAGACAAAAGTTGAATAAATCAAATAAAATTATAAATGACCCACTTTATTATGCTATTTTGTTCTAATATTGAGCAGATCCGTTTTTTTTAAAACGAGAATACATAAAAAGGTTGCTATTCGTGTGCGTTAATGCGTTAATGCGTTTGGCCTGATTAACAGACCTACTTTATGTACGACATCTTGAGTTAATGAGTTATGTGTAAGTGCTATTTCTGGTAGCCTTTGTTGACCGTTTCCTTCTTAGTGCCTCCATAAGTAATAGCTGATACTGGCCAACACATGCCCAAGGTGGCGAGTTTTTTTTGATATATAGGAAAGTCAAATGTCCGACAAAATGAAAGGTCAAGTGAAGTGGTTCAACGAGTCTAAAGGCTTTGGTTTCATCACTCCAGCTGATGGCAGCAAAGACGTATTCGTACACTTCTCTGCCATTCAAGGTAACGGCTTCAAAACTCTGGCAGAAGGCCAGAACGTAGAATTCACCATTGAAAGTGGTGCCAAAGGCCCAGCGGCAGCAAACGTAACTGCTATCTAATTGCCTTAAGCCTTATTTAAGCTCGTCAGACTAATAAATTGCCCTGACGGGCTTTTTGCTTTTTGTAGTGCAACCCGTATCATATGAATCCTATATCACACAGCCTCCGTCCTAAAAATAGTTTCCGTTATAACAATTTCTAATTGAATTTATTTACATGATAAAAGTAACTTTATGAAAATAAATAGTTATTTATTATGGGATAAAATAAATTTTGGTTGAATGACAAAATATTTGCGGAACCATTGTTGTCCAATGAAACAAAGAATGTGTGATTTCTTGTAAAATTGTATCTCGATTAAAATTGTTACTTATTAATTCTACTTGTTTATACTCCGTCCTAAATTCCATTGGAGAGTGGGCAATTGGATAGTCAAAGTTTTGCAGCTCAGTATACATGATGTAGTCATATACTCATTCCTTACTTCCTCCGAGAACATACAAATAACTAAGCCGAATTAAATATCCGTCATCATAGCATTTCACATTTCATATACGATAAAGAGATCATTTCTTTAGGCTATCTGTTCTTGTTAGTTTAGTCGCTAATGGTTTCCTGCGATCCGCACTATGTTTTGGCACCTTGATTGAAGCTGCACACCAATAGCATCAACTATGGCTGGTGTCGCACAAATTGTTTCTGGAATTGGTTTTCTTTGCGTTGGGGCAATATGGGTCGCAGGTATTAGGCAGTCACTATCCTGTGTGACAACATCTCATTAAGATAAGCCACGCCAGCGAATTAATGCTCAACTCCATTAACATGCATTGGGTTTAGAGCCGCGTTATAAAATTTATATTATCTTCGCTATAAATGATGAAATCTTGGTAACTACTTTGTTTTTACAAGCGATTAACAGACTGGGCGGCAGTGAGTAGTGCAGGTGATCTTCAGTCTGACAGGCTTGAAATTTGGGTGGAAAATTGGCAATACCCGCTGAATAAAAATAAATCGAATTGATTATCTGCCGAGTAAATCTGGAAAAAAGTGTTAGTGCAGTTAACTGGAAAACTGCTATTAAATTGCCAGATTAGAATCATTTATTATGAGTAATTCCACATTTTTATAGTGACAAGGAGTCACCATGGACAATGCCCTCCACCTTTAATTCTGCATGAAACGTTGCTTATGGAGTGGTTTTAGTTTCTCAAATAGGTAATACAGGAATATATTTTAATAAATCAACCTACCTCTATCTGTTCAAAGAAAAAATTTGTCATCATTAACAGGTCGCATCGCTACATCCTGACTCAACTCCTTATCGCCTTTCCATAATCCTCTTATCTATATATTATCACTATTGGTCATGGTCTTTTTTCGTACTGTTCACTTCTTACTATCATTCAGCGAGGAAGAAGTATGATCCCGCTGATTTATGCTTAATAGAGTTCAGGTATTTATTTGTCGACCAGGCGATCTTGATGATAGAAGTGATCCCGATCGAGAAATGCAATATCTATTGCGAGATTAATTGTAACTTAATGCAATGTAGAGCCTTTGCTCAATGGGTGGGTGGTGTACCGATAAAACGGAGGCATTAACTCAAGGAAAAATTATTCTCTAGTATTATTTGGATACAGAGAGTAGAGATTCTTTGTTCTCCATTTATTTTGGTTCAACTGCATCCATCAAAGGGATAGCAGAAATCTAATGAATCAATCGATCATTGATTATGACAGTAGAAATTCAGATATCAACTTTGTATGCAGCTACAGAAAAATTGATGAGTTACTATTTGATTTTGTTAGACCCAGTCAATCAATTTTTGCACATAATTTGTATAAAAAAATACCAATTAGCTGACAAGAGTGTTGTGCAAGAACTGCTATCAGTTTGCTCCTATATTAAAGATAAAGGAGAAAATAATTTCTCTCACTGAAGAAAGTCGTAACAATGTGGTGTAACTGGTTAGTCTCTATAACGGACAAGGTTTCAGGGTGTTAATCTTAGTGACACGGGAGTTAAGCACTGATGGAGCGAATTATCCTCTTTTTGTTACTGATGAAAAGGTGATGATGCAATAGGGTTTATAACATTTTTAGATCGAGCAAAAGAAAATGAAACAATGGCAATAACAACATTAGGATAAATGGTATTCTGGGTAAGGTGATTACCGGAGATAATCCTGTCATTATGGCTAAAGTTTACCGTGATGTAGATTTAGATTCTGGAAATATTCTTATTGACTCTGATATTGAGTTAATGAGTGATGAAAACCTTTCAAAATAAGTGGAATTAAGGTCGGTTTTTTGTAAGTTAACCGGGTTACAAAAATCACTCATTTTAAAGCCATCGTAAAAGAATGGTCATGCCTTTGTTTTTCTTCATGGTGGAATAAATGAAGCTCTTACATTACAGGTTACTGATGTCAAAATTTCAGTTGATACAGTGGCAGATATCACAAAAGAGTCAGCAGAATCATTCAGCCTGATGAAAACCGGATGATATTAGTGAAAGGGGATAATTAAGAGAAGGGTATCGTTTAGGAATATTACTAATTATTTAAATATGACGACTAATTCGAAATTTGTGAACATATTTTCTGTATTAGTTATCAGTGAATTTATTTCATTTTATCGATGTTAACCGTTCATTTGCCCATACAAAACCTAATATGCGATATTTCACAACAGTTTTTGCTTTGAAATAAAACAGATATAGAATTTCTGAAAAAACATAAGTGGATACGAACATAGTATTGAGTGTTTTCTGCTCTGGAGCGAGATTGCTCATCTATCTTCTATATAACGACATACGACGTGATGTGGTATGTATTTGCGGCGAACAGCTAGAATATCAAGCCTTATTTCAATCAGAATGATCTGTGGAAGGGTTATTATTATCAACATGGATTGTACATATATCATTCACTCAAAAGATCTACTTGTAAAAAATGTGGCTGTATTACCTGTTTTATTAGCGTCATTAATAATAATGGCATTAGGTAATTAATTTCATTTCTTTCCCTTGATACCCCTATGGAGTTACATTCGCTACCTTGTGATTACTTTTCATGGTTAATCAGGAGGTTAATTAGCTAGTGTATTGTTGTTCAAATGATAAAGAGATTTTACATTCACTTCTTAGTGGATGGTTGTAAATAATTATCATTAAATAATATCTTATTCTGTATGTTTTAAAGGAGCAATTCATACAGTGCGTACTCCATTGTAACTCCCCTTAAAAAAAATTTTTATGAATATTTAGAATAGGTATTGATGTTATTCTTTGAGTGTGAACTTCATATCACAATAGGAATTAATTTAAGGAAGTAATAGGGTTATATTTAGTTGTTATATTATTTATTTGAAACGGCAATTCAAATCATCTATTGTTATTTGTATTACAAGTTAAGTTGGATAAATTTATTTTTAATTTATTTTATCTATTAATACTCATTTACTTTTTTTTAATATCTATTCTTCTTGTAATTGGATTTTATACAATAATAATTAGTCACTAAATTTGCATTTGGGAATGATTTTATATCTATATTTTTTGTTATTTAAGCGAATTTATTTTTAATCAATAATCTAACTTTATTGTGGATTTTCTCATCAGTTTTTAGATTATAGAATTCAACCAAAAACATTTTGTTTCCTTCTATTTTTGTAGTTTTTAAATATTTTATTTTTTTTTTTTT
>NZ_CAWQTY010000025.1:0-4607 GCF_963897815.1 Xenorhabdus sp. Sc-CR9 | reverse complement strand
AGCAGTAGCTACTCGGTATGACAAATTAGCAAGAAATTATGAAAGTCTCGTTGCTTTGGCATTTTCAATCATGTGGCTCCCTATGTGGGTCGATTGAAACATGTACAACAAAGGTCAACACGCTCTAATCTCTACTCACTGATATCGCTTCTTTTCTAATAGCAAAGTGAGATAATGAGAACATATTAAATCGCCTCACTTACCTGCTGGTTTTTGAGTGACGCTTATCAGAGGCGTTTATTTATACTAAATCGGATAGGTTAAATTACCTATATGATATAGCAATTATCATCTCAGCACTCCATTAACGGTGAAGTAATCACGAGTCAGAAAATATTGACGAAATATTTTTTAGGCATTTCATCAGAAGGAGCACGACATGAAGATTGTCAATATATTATTTTGTGCAGCTTTATATTGTTTGTTGATATCCCCAGTCTTGGCAGATGAAAAAATGGTTAATGCAGAAAAACAACAGGTTCTTTCTGCTGACTATAATATGGAATTTAAAAATCACTCTTTTTCTGTCAATGATCTTGTGATAGTCAAACAAAGCACCGACTGTATGTATGATAGTGGTGCAGATCAGATAAATATTGCTCCCGGCAACCACCAAAGTACCCATTTACAAGACAATGATAATGTATTTAGTGCTTGTACGCTTAGACCTAAATGGGTTGAGTGGTCGGTTTCTAGTGGCTCTATGAGTTGTGCTTTGAGGTTTGAGCGTGGATACGATTTCAGTGAGGTAGGTTGGTATACGGTGATTAAAGGGTGTCCGAATATAGTTAAGAGTGCTACTTGTGGAAATGCTGACTGCAATCAGACTAACGTTTACGGAAGTTCATCGTATATGGATATCAGTGTAGAATTCCTCGTTCAGTGAATCTGGTAATTTTTTCATCCTATACAAAAAGGTGAGATTTCTCACCTTTTAACTCACGTTTCCGTTTCAAACGGAGGCAACGCATTCAGCTAAACTTTTTGCTTAGTTCTAATTGGCTGAAAATTTAGCTGATGAATCCGCCATTTTGGAGGAAACCGGAACTCTGCATAGGTACACATAGGATAATCTCATATGTTAAAGGGCAGGGTTCTGCTCTGTAGTGAAAATAGCTTCTTTTTCTTACTTTGTAGCTAACCTCAATTTTTCCTATCTAAATAGTGTAAAATTAATTGTTATGCGCCGTACTGAGTGCTTTTTCTATTTGTACATGTGTGTACATACTATGCTTTTTTTCATGTTTTTGTTTTTTATATATTTGTTTATATTAAACATTTTATTATCAAAATCATTTTATTAAAGAGACGGTTTGTGTCAGACGATTTTGCGAAAAATGGTGTGCTTGCCAAGGCTATATCGGGTTTTAAACCACGTGATGCCCAGCGGGAAATGTCTTCAGCTATTACGGCTGCTATTAAAAAACAGCAGCAATTGGTCGTGGAAGCGGGAACAGGAACTGGAAAAACATTTGCCTATCTTGTACCAGCTTTGCGTTCTGGTAAAAAGGTGATTATTTCGACAGGTTCCAAAGCGTTGCAGGATCAACTCTATAATCGTGATCTCCCGACTATTGTTGATGCCCTGAACTTTACCGGTAATCTTGCATTGTTAAAAGGGCGATCAAATTATTTGTGCCTTGAGCGTTTAGAACAACAGTCAATTGGGCATTCTCAGTTGGAAGCTGAAATATTGGCGGAAGTGATCAAACTAAGACATTGGTCGGCCCAAACGGAAGAGGGAGATATCAGTACGTGTCACCAAGTGGCAGAAGACAGCACAGTCTGGCCGTTGGTCACGAGTACTAATGATAATTGTCTTGGCAGTGATTGTCCTCGTTATCAGGAATGTTTTGTTCTGAAAGCCCGTCGTAAGGCGATGGAATCGGATGTGGTGATCGTTAACCATCATTTATTTATGGCGGATAGGGTAGTTAAAGATACCGGATTCGGGGAATTAATCCCGGAGGCGGATGTGGTGATCTTTGATGAAGCTCACCAAATTCCTGATATCGCCAGTCAATATTTTGGGCAGCAGTTAAGTAGTCGGCAATTGATGGATTTATCGCGGGATATTGTCATGGCTTACCGTACTGAAATCCGGGACCAGGCTCAGTTGCAAAAAAGTGCTGATCGTCTCAGCCAAAGCATACAGGATTTCCGTTTATCATTGGGCGAAAATAGTTATCGGGGTAATTTGCGCGAAGTTTTACAGCGGCAGCAGGTCCAGCGGGCATTAGTGCGTTTGGATGATGCTCTGGAACTTTGCTATGACGTAATGAAACTCTCTTTGGGGCGTTCAGCCATGCTGGATGCGGCTTTTGAAAGAGCAACGATTTATCGCAACCGCCTTAAACGTCTCATTGATGTCACGATACCCAATTACAGTTATTGGTTCGAAAGTTATGGTCGGCATTTTTTGCTGGCTCTGACACCACTGTCTGTCTCCGATAAATTTAGTGAGATGATCCGAGATAAATCAGGTTGTTGGGTTTTTACTTCGGCAACTTTATCGGTCAATGAACAGCTTGACCATTTCACGGAGCGTTTAGGGCTGAAACAAGCCCAGACATTGCTTTTGCCCAGTCCCTTTGATTATGAGCGGCAGATGCTATTGTGTGTCCCTCGTCATTTGCCATCGCCGAATCAGAATGGTGGCGCAAAATGGCTAGCCCGCATGTTGAAACCATTAATCGAAAGCAATAAGGGGCGTTGTTTTTTCCTTTGTACTTCCCATCAAATGATGCGTGGTCTGGCTGAAGAGTTCCGTGCCAGCATGACATTGCCGGTATTAGTACAAGGGGAAACCAGCAAGGGGCAATTGCTGTCACAATTTATTTCTGCGGGTAATGCATTGCTGGTGGCTACAGGAAGTTTCTGGGAAGGGGTAGATGTTCGGGGTGATGCGTTATCCTGTGTAATTATTGATAAACTGCCATTTACAGCTCCGGATGATCCTTTGCTTAAGGCACGTATTGAAGACTGTCAGCTTAAGGGTGGCGATGCTTTTAATGAAGTTCAACTGCCTGATGCGGTGATTAGTTTGAAACAGGGTGTCGGGCGTCTTATTCGTGATATTGATGATTATGGTGTGGTTGTCATTTGTGATAATCGATTAGTGATGCGTCCATATGGTGAAGTATTCCTGAACAGTTTACCGCCAGCACCTCGTACCCGTGATCTATCAAAAGCGGTTACGTTTCTTAAATCACGCCCATCATAGTCAAAGTAAAATTGTTGGGGCTGTGGTAGTATAGCCCCTTATTTCGAATTCTATTCTTGCCGGAGTTAAGGCATGTCCACGCGTATTTTAGCTATTGATACCGCAACTGAAGCTTGTTCTGTTGCACTTTTGAATGATGGCCTTGTTGAGGCACAGTTTGAAATATCCCCACGAGAGCATACTCAACGTATTTTACCGATGGTTCAAGAAGTATTGTTGGAAGGTAATGTCAGTCTGCAACAATTGGATGCATTAGCATTTGGCCGTGGACCGGGCAGTTTTACTGGTGTACGGATTGGGGTTGGCATTGCTCAAGGCTTGGCATTGGGAGCCGAATTACCCATGCTCGGTGTTTCTTCCTTAAAAACGATGGCACAAGGTGCATTTCGCTTGAAAGGGGCAACAAATGTTTTGGTTGCCATTGATGCACGCATGGGTGAAGTCTATTGGGGACAATATAGCCGTAATTTACAAGGAGAGTGGCAAGGTGATGAGACGGAGGCGGTTTTAAAACCTGAGCAGGCGCAAGAAATTATGCGTTCCTTGTCAGGCGAATGGGTAATTGCAGGAACAGGGTGGGATGCTTATCCTCAATTATTGGATAGTCATTTGACACTAATAACCAGTGACGTTACCTTGCCCCATGCGGAAGATATGTTGCCACTGGCGCTTCAAATGTGGGAAGCGGGAGAAACAACGGTGGTTGAACATGCTGAGCCTGTTTATCTGCGTAATGAAGTAACATGGAAAAAATTACCGGGTCGCTAAGGATGTTGTGTTTCCAAAAAAATTAAATTTATGTAACTTGTTGCTGGGTGTGTTATCCATTGGTATAGATAGTTGGGTTACAATGAGTCGATTCGACTTTTCCTGAGTTGGAGGGGTTATGCTCAATGGAACATACTATCGAAGCATTATAAAAACGGCAGTATTATTGGGAACAATGATACTTGTCGGTTGTGTATCAGTGCCTGATGTCATCAAAGGAACAACTAAAACACCGGTGGAAAAGCTATCTTCTGTCAAGAATGCCCCTGAATTATATATTGGGCATGAAGGGCGTTTTGGTGGGAAGGTTCTCAGTATATTAAATGAAAAAGACCAGACTCGGTTGGAGATTTCTACTTTACCACTGGCAGGTAACGCAGCACCACGTTTAGGGACAGCTTCTTTGGGGCGAATTTATGCCTATGTGAATTATTTTTTAGAACCCAGCGACTTTAAAGATCATTATGTAACTGTTGTAGGTTTGATTACTAGAGCGTGTTGACCTTTGTTGTACATGTTTCAATCGACCCACATAGGGAGCCACATGATTGAAAATGCCAAAGCAACGAGACTTTCATAATTTCTTGCTAATTTGTCATACCGAGTAGCTACTGCT